>CAZNXX010000037.1:0-22082 GCA_964577095.1 uncultured bacterium
CTGGGTCACCCTGGGCATTTTTGACGGGGTTCACGCCGGCCACCGGGCCATTCTCCGGCGATTGACCGAAGCCGCGCGGCAGGACGGCGCGGCAAGTCTGGTCGTGACCTTCGACCTGCATCCGCGGGCCGTTCTCGATCCCGGCGTTCCGGTCGGCCTGCTGACCCCCGGTGAGGAGAAGATCGAACGGCTGGGGCTTGAAGGCGTGGACGAAGCGGCGGTGCTTCCGTTCACCGCAGAACTGGCGGCCCGGACGCCGGACGATTTCATCCGGGAGGTCCTGATCCGGGACGTGCGGGTGGCCGGCCTCATCGCCGGGTACAACCACGCGTTCGGGCACGGCCGATCCGGAAACGGGGCGCTGCTGGAGCGCCTGGGTCAGGAGAAAAAGTTCGCCGTCCGGGTCGAGCCGCCCGTGATTCTGGACGGAGCGCCGGTGTCCAGCACGCGCATCCGGTCGCTGCTGGAACAGGGACGGGTGGATGAGGCGGCCGTTCTCCTGGAGCGGCCTTATACCGTCGCCGGCCGCGTGGTCGCCGGGAAGGGGCTCGGACGGGGTTTCGGTTTTCCCACGGCCAATGTCAGCCCCGAAAGGCCCGACAAGCTGATTCCCGGAGACGGCGTGTACGCGGCCTTCGTCCGGATGGGAAACGACAGGCACCCGGCGGCCGTGGCCGTCGGCAAACACCCGACCGTGGGCGGAAGCGACAGGACCATCGAGGCCCATCTGATGGAGTTTGAGGGAAATCTGTACGGCGAGACCATACACATCGACTTTGTTCAAAAACTGCGCGACGAAATCCGATTCGACTCGGTCCGGACCATGATTGGCCAGATGGGAAAAGACCGGGACGCCGCGCGTCATTTATTGAACCGGCAAGGAGGATGACATGCCACTGACCAAGGAAAAAAGGGAAGAACTCATCAAGGTGTACGGCAAGAGCGAGAAGGACACCGGAACCACGGCCGTCCAGATCGCCCTGCTAACGGAACGGATCAACCAGCTCACGGAGCATTTCCAAACCAACCCCAAGGACCATCTGTCCCGGCGCGGACTTCTGAAGATGGTCGGCAAGCGCCGCAAACTTCTCGATTACCTCATACGGGAAGATCTGGAAGGCTACCGGTCCCTGATCCAGAAGCTCGGCATCCGCAGGTAGATCCGGGAAGGAGAGCCGGCCTTGATCGAACTCAGCCATCTGACAAAGGTCTACGGGACCAAGACCGCGGTGCAGGACATCACCTTCTCCGTAAACCGGGGTGAAATCCTCGGATTTCTCGGGCCCAATGCCGCGGGCAAGACGACCACCATGCGGATTCTGACGTGCTACATGCCCGCCACGAGCGGACGGGCTTCCATCGCGGGCTTTGACGTGTTCGAGCAGTCGATGGAAGTCCGCCGCCGCATCGGGTACCTTCCGGAGAATCCGCCGCTGTACTCCGAAATGACCGTCGAGAAGTACCTGGAGTTCGTCGGCGGCATCAAGGGCCTGGACCGGCGCCTGCTGAAAACCCGGGTGCCCGAGGTCATGGAGAAAACCTCCATCCGTTCCGAGGCGGGACGCATCATTCGGCACCTGTCCAAGGGATACCGCCAGCGGGTCGGCATTGCCCAGGCCCTGATCCACAATCCGGAAGTGCTCATCCTGGACGAGCCCACGGTGGGCCTGGATCCCAAGCAGATCATCGAGGTCCGGGAGCTGATCAAGGGGCTCGGCGGGGACCACACCATCATCCTCTCCACGCACATTCTGCCCGAGGTCAGCATGACCTGCGGCCGGGTGATCATCATCAACGAGGGCCGCATCGTGGCCTCGGACACCACGGAGAACCTCACGCGGCGCCTCCAGGGTTCCGACAACCTGTACGTCGAAGTGGAGGGGCCGGAGGAGCCGGTCGAAACGAAGGTCCGCGCCCTCGGCGGCGTCACGGCCGTTACGCGGCAGAAAACGGGCAAGGGCCGCGGGAACGGATACCTGATCGAAACGGAAATCGGGAGGGACGTTCGGCGGGATCTCGCCGCGCTGGTGGTCGGCCAGGGATGGGGCCTTCTGGAGATGCGTCCCGTGGGCATGAGCCTGGAGGAGGTTTTTCTCCACCTGACCACCCGGGAAGAGGAGATGCCGGCATGAGAAACACATGGATCATTTTCCGGCGGGAACTCCGTTCCTATTTCAGCTCGCCGCTGGCCTACGCCGTGATGGCGGGTTTCCTCCTGATCGCGGGCTTCTTTTTCTACGCGATCCTGACGAGTTTTCTGAACACGGCCCTGCGTTCCGAAATGCAGGCGCAGTACTACCGGACGGCCTCTCCGCCGATCAACGTCAATCTCATGGCGCTGAGGCCCTTCTTTCACAACCTGGCCGTCGTTCTGATCTTCACGGTGCCGCTCATCACGATGCGCCTGTACGCCGAGGAGTTCCGGAACGGGACGATCGAGCTCCTGACGACTTCGCCGATCCGCAACTGGGAGACGGTGCTGGGAAAAGCCCTGGCGGCTTTCGTGCTGTACGCGTCTCTCATCGCGGGGACGCTCATCTACGTGGCCGTTCTGTTCTTCAGCGGAAAACCCGAACCCGGGCAGATTCTCACAAGCTATATCGGACTGCTCCTGCTCGGCGGAGCGTTTGTCGCGGTCGGCATTTTTCTCTCCACCCTGACCGAAAACCAGATCGTGGCCGGATTTCTCACCATCATCCTGCTCCTGCTGTTCTGGGTGGTCGGGTGGGCCGATGAATTCGCCGGACCCGTCGTCGGCTCGATTCTGGCGTACGTGTCCCTGCTTTCCCATTTCGACGAATTCGCGAAAGGCGTGATCGACCTGAAGGACGTCGTTCTGTACCTCAGCTTCATCGGATTCTTCCTGTTTTTGACGCATCTGTCGCTGGAGTCGAAACGGTGGAGGACCCGATGAAGAAACTGCCTGAAATCGCCGGACTCCTGGGCGGCGCGCTGATGGCCGCGGCCCTGGTTCATTTTCAGACCGGGAAAGTGTGGAACGCACTCTCGTGGATCCTTTCGGGAGCGGGCCTCGCGCTCGTCGTGTTCTACGGGGTGTTGCGGTTCCGTGAGATCCGGCGGCTTTTCTCGTTGCGTTCCTTCCGTTACGGCGGCAACGCGGCCGCGGTCAGCCTGATGGTTCTCGTCCTTCTCGGGCTGTTGAATTTCACGGTCAACCGCCACAGCCTGAGGGTCGATCTCTCGAAAGGCGGGCAGTTCAGCCTCTCGCCGCAGACCCGGAACATCCTCAAGAACCTGAAACAGGATGTCCGGATCGTCGCATTTGTCAAGGCCCAGGACCAGAAGCCCGTCGAAGACATCCTGAAATCCTACCGTTTCTACGCGCCCCGATTGAAGACCGAATTCGTGGACCCGGACAAGAAACCCTCGACGGCGAAACTGTACGGCGTCACAACCTACGGCACGCTGGTGCTGGAATGCGGCGGCCAGTCCCAGAAGATCACCGAAAAGGGCGAACAGGCCCTCACCAACGCGCTCATCCGCGTCACGCGCGAGGAAAGGAAGACCGTTCTCTTTCTGGACGGGCACGGAGAGAACGACATCGACTCGTCGGAAAAAACGGGTTATGCCTCAGCCCGCAAAGCGATCGAGGACGAGCACTACCGGGTGCGCAAGCTCAATCTCGCGGTCGAGAAGCGAATCCCCGCCGACTGCACCGTGCTGGTCGTCTGCGGCCCGCAGAAGGCTTATTTTCAGTCCGAACTGGATACGATCCAGGCTTTTCTGGATCGCGGCGGCAAGGCGCTGTTCATGATCGACGCGGAAGTGTCTGGGTTCGAAGCGTTCGCGGCTGCGTGGGGCATGACGCTCGGCAGCGACGTCGTCATCGATGCCAGCGGCATGGGGCAGCTGTTCGGCATGGGACCCGAAGTGCCGCTCGTGACCGACTATCCGCCGCATCCGGTCACGGATCAATTCAGGGTGATGACCTTTTTCCCGTACTGCCGCTCCGTGACGCCCGAAACGGGTTCCGGGACGGAGGGGACGGTCGTGCCCCTGCTCCGGACATCGGCCAACAGCTGGGGAGAGACCGCGCTCGGGAAAGCGGAGGTCCGTTTCGACAAGGGCCGGGATCTCGCCGGACCGGTCACCATTGCCGCGGTCTCGACGAAGAAATCCGGCGATGTCCAGTCGCGTCTGGCGTTGATCGGAGACGCCGACTTCGCGAATAATTCGTATTTCCAGGTGCAGGGCAACGGCGATTTGTTCCTGAATACGGTCAGCTGGCTCGCGGAGGAGGAGGACCTGGTTTCCATCCGGGCCCGTCAGCCGGAGGACAGGCGTGTGTTCCTGAACGCGAAACAGGGCCGCCTCGTGTTCTGGCTCACCGTTGTGGCCATGCCCCTGGCGGCCGCGCTTGCGGGCGTCTGGATGTACATCCGCAGGGAGAGACGGTCCGGATGAAGACGCGTTCCACGCTGATGCTCTTCATCGTGTGCGCGGCTGCCGCGGCAGGGGTTTATTTTCTGGAAATCCGGGGCGGCGCCCGGCGTTCCGAACAGGCGGAACGGGCCGGCCGCCTCATCGCCTCGGACGCGGACCGCGTCCGTCGGCTCACTGTCCTCCGCCCAGCGGAGGCATCCGGCGATGGGACCGAGACGGTGATCATGGAACGGGACGGGGAATCCTGGCGCATTCTCTCGCCTGTGGTTTCGACCGGCGACCGTTCTGCAGTCGGAGACCTGGTTTCCACGATCAGCCGGGCGAAATCGGAACGCGCGATCGACGGCATCGAAGACTGGTCCGACTACGGGTTGGGGCATCCCGAGTTGACCGTGATCGTTTTTCCGGATTCAGGGAAAGCCGACACCCTCCTGCTCGGGGATGTCAATCCCACCGGAGCCTTCCTCTATGTCCGGCGTCCGGGACAGGACCGGGTCGTTTTGACGGATGCGTCCCTGAGATCGTCGTTGGTCCGTCCGCTTTTCGAACTCCGCGACCGCTCTGTGCTGACCTTCGAGCGGGAAGAGGTCCGGCGCCTGGAGATTCGGCGTCCGGCCGGACTCCTGGTCATCGAAAAAGGGGACGGCGGATGGGAAATCCGGAAACCGGTCGAAGCCGCGGCAGCGGCGGCTCCGGTCGAAGAACTGCTCAACCGCATCCGATGGACCGAGGTCAAGGCATTTGTCGATGATTCCACGGTGTCCCGGTCCCGGATCGGGCTCGACCCGCCCGAAGTCCGGCTCACCGTGACCGCAGGCCCCGATTCCGTCCGGAAAACGCTTCAACTCGGAACCCGCCGGGACGGACGGGTCTATGCCTCGGATGGAGCCAGGCCCTCCGTTTACCTGGTGGACACCGGACTGGTCAATGTCCTGCTGAAACCGGCGGATCAATTCCGCGAGACGAAGATCGCGCCGTTCGAGGAATGGAGAGTGAAGCGCGTCGAGATCCGCTCGCCGTCCTCGGGACCTGTGGCCTTGCGGAAGGACTCCACGGGCGCATGGACGTTCGAACCGCCTGGGCCGGAAAAGGCGGACGGGAACCGGGTCGGGAAGTTGCTGGCGGCGCTGGCCTCGCTCAAGGCGGAAACCTTCATTGCCCGGAATCCGGATGGATTGTCCCGGTACGGGCTTGAGCCGGCTGTCCGCGAGGTCATTCTCGAAGGGGAGGGAGGCGAACCCCTTGCCCGCATCGGGTTCGGAAAAGTCCGGGACAGCCGCACCCTGTTTCTGATCAACCGTTCGACCCGCTGGGTCGCTGCGGCCCGGAACGACATACTCAAGCATCTTACGCCTTCGCGCGACGCATGGACAGCGGAGAAAAACTCCACGGAAACCCCGGCTCCGTCCGGGCCGTCCGGCGCGGGGGAAAAATCCAATAAAAAGCCCTGACGCGCTGTCGGGGATACAGGAGACATCATGACATTGAATAAAACCATCGATCTGGCCGGGCAGACGCTCGGGCTGGAAACCGGCCGGCTGGCCAAGCAGGCCGACGGCGCGGTCGTTGTCCGGTACGGCGACACCGTCGTTCTGGCCACGGTCGTGGGATCCCAGACTCCGAAGGAGAACGCGGGATTCTTCCCCCTGTCCGTCGAGTACCGCGAAAAGGCCTTTGCTGTGGGGAAGATCCCGGGCGGATTCTTCAAGCGGGAGGGCCGGCCCACCGAGAAGGAGACGCTCAGCTCGCGCCTGGTCGACCGGCCCATCCGGCCGCTGTTCCCGAAATTCTTCCCGTACGAGGTTCAGGTGTTCGTGTCAGTCCTGTCGTCCGACCGCGAGCATGACCCGGATGTGCTCGGCATCATCGGCGCATCCGCGGCGGTGAGCATCTCGGACATCCCGTTTGACGGACCCATCGGCGCCGTCCGGGTCGGCCGGGTGAACGGGGAATTCCTCATCAATCCCACCTTCGCCCAGCTGGCCGAGAGCGACATGAACGTGGTGGTCGCGGCATCGGAGGACGCCATCGCGATGGTCGAGGGCGAGGCGTCCGAAATTTCCGAAGACGACATGGTGGCCGCCCTGGAGTTCGCCCATGAGGCCTGCCGGAAAATCGTCCGGCTGCAGAAGGAACTCGTGGCCGAGGCCGGCAGATCCAAGCGCCCCGTTCCGGAGCGCGCCGTTCCGGAGGGCCTCGCCGAAGCCGTCCGCCGGACGGCGATGGAAAAACTGCCCGACGCGCTGGTGACCGTCTCCAAGATGGATCGCCGCCGTTCCGTGCACGCGATCCTCGATGAAATCAAGGCGGCCACGGCCGAAACGTTCCCGGAATCGGAGGCCCTCGTCGGGGAGATCTTCGACGAATGCGAGCGCGAAATCATCCGAAAAAAGATACTGTCCGAGAAAAAGCGCATCGACGGCCGGGGCATCGACGACATCCGTCCCATCGCCTGCGAGGTCGCGGTCCTTCCGCGCACCCACGGATCGGCGCTCTTCACGCGCGGCGAAACCCAGAGCATGACCGTGGCCACGCTGGGGACGAAAACGGACGAGCAGAGAATCGAGGGCCTGGAGGGGGAGTCCTGGAAAACCTACATGCTCCATTATAATTTTCCGCCCTTCAGCGTGGGAGAGGTGAAACCCTTCCGCGGTCCGAGCCGCAGGGAAATCGGTCACGGCAATCTGGCCGAACGTGCGCTGAAGGCCGTCATCCCGACTGAATCGGCTTTTCCGTACACCCTCCGGATCGTCTCCGACATTCTGGAATCCAACGGGTCCTCCTCCATGGCCACGGTCTGCGCGGGCTCGCTGGCGCTGATGGACGCGGGTGTCCCCGTGAAGTCGAGCGTGGCGGGCATCGCCATGGGGCTCGTCAAGGAAGGCGACAAGGTGGCGGTGCTCACGGACATTCTGGGCGACGAGGATCACGTCGGCGATATGGACTTCAAGGTGACCGGCACCCGAAAGGGCGTCACCGCCTTCCAGATGGACATCAAAATCAAGGGCATTTCCTCCGCGCTGATGCGCGAGGCCCTGGAGAAGGCAAAGGCCGGCCGGTTCCACATTCTCGACATCATGGACAAAACGATCGCCGCGCCGAAGCCCGAACTCTCGCCGTATGCGCCCCGCATCATCTGGATCAAGATCGACGTCGACCAGATCGGCTCGGTCATCGGCCCCGGCGGAAAAATGATACGCGAGATCTGCGAGCGTTCCGGCGCGGAAATCAACATCGAGGACGATGGTACCATTCAGATCGCGTCGGCGGATGACGCCGCATGCCGGATGGCGCGCGAAATCATCGAAGGACTCACGAAAAGACCGGAACCCGGCACAATCTACAAGGGCCGGGTCACCAAGACGACCAATTTCGGGGCGTTCGTGGAGATTCTCCCCGGCAAGGAAGGACTGCTGCACATCTCGGAGATCGCCCACCATCGCGTCGCCCGGGTCGAGGAATACATGAAGGTCGGCGATGAGATTGAAGTGAAGCTTCTCAGCGTCAGCCCGGAAGGTAAATACGAGCTGAGCCGGAAGGTCCTCCTCGAGAAGCCCGCGGGCGAGCCGCCCCGGGAAGGCGGGAACGACAGGCCGAACCGTGACGGAGGAGACGACAGGCCGCGCCGCGACGGTGGAAACGACAGGCCGCCCCGGCGCCGATGAGCGTCCGGTACAGGAAGACCCGGCTGGACAGCGGACTCCGCGTCGTCACGGAGTCCATGCCCTGGATCCGTTCCGTTTCCATCGGCGTCTGGATCAACACCGGATCGCGACACGAGACCGCCCGGACCGGCGGCATCAGCCACCTGCTCGAACACATGGCGTTCAAGGGCACCGGCCGGAGGACTTCCTATGAAATCGCCGTCAGTCTGGAATCCCTGGGCGGCCACCTGAATGCCTTCACCGAGAAGGAATTTACCTGCTTTTGCGCCCTCGTCCTGGACGAGCATCTCGAACAGGCCGTGGATGTTCTTGCAGACATCGTCCAACATCCCCTGATCCGGCCCTCGGATCTGAAGAGCGAAAAGGGCATCATCCAGGAAGAGATCCGCAATGTGCAGGATACGCCCGAGGACCTGATCCACGAGCGTTTTGTCGAAACGGTTTTTCCGAGGCATCCGCTCGGCGCTCCCATTCTGGGGGCGCCGTCCGCGCTTCGCGCCATCAGGCGCGAAGACCTGGTCCGATACCGGAAATCCCGGTACACTTTCGCCAATTGCATCATATCGGCGGCCGGCAACGTGGACCACCGCCGTCTCTGCCGTCTGATCGACGCCCGCTTCCGGGATCTCGGCGACGGACGGCCCGCGAAGCCGGTTCCCCCGGCGGCCGGAAAGGCGCGAACCCGAACGGTGCGCGCCCCGATCTCGCAGGGGCACGTCTGCACGGGCGCGCCCGGCGTGTCCTACACCGACGGCCGCAAGTTTCCGCTGCTGATCCTCGACACCTATTTCGGGGGCGGCATGAGCTCGCGCCTTTTCCAGAAACTGCGGGAGGAGCAGGGGCTCTCCTATTCCGTGTATTCATTCCTGGATTTCTGGTCCGACTCCGGCCTCTGGGGGGTTTACGCGAGCACCGCGCCGGAAACCCTGGACCGCGCGTGTGAGGCCATTCGGGCCGAAACACGGCTGCTGATCGGGGAAGGGATGCCCGCGGCCGAACTCGAACGGGTGAAATCCCAGATCATCGGGAATCTTCTGCTGACGTACGAAGATTGCGGCCACCGGATGAGCCGGCTTGCGAAAATGGAAGCCTACACGGGATCCTATACCCCCATCGAGCGTGTCATGCGGTGTTTCCGGTCCGTGCCGATGCGGGACATCCGCGCCGCGGCGGAGTCCGTTCTGAACGGCATGGAACCCTACACGCTCCTGCTGAGGCCGGGGAAAAAGGATTGAACTCCGGAGCGCCGCTTCCGTCCGTCCGTCCCGTTCCGGTTCTCGCCTTCCACAAGGTGGACGACCGGTTTGAGTGGGGTGTGACGCGGATCGGCCGGTCGCGGTTCAGCCGGGTTGTGTCCGAACTGCGGGACTGGGGGTATGATTCCGTCTCCTTCGCGGACTGCGCGGATCCCGGCCGTCTTCCGGAGAAGCCGGTCGTTCTGACCTTCGACGATTCCTATGAGAGCGTTCACCGGAACGCCTTTCCCGTGCTGGCTTCAGCCGGTTTCCGGGCGACCCTGTTTGTGATCACGGATTACATCGGCCGCGAAAATACCTGGGACGTGAATCTCGGATGGATCCGGTTCACGCACCTGGACTGGCCACGGCTGCGGGAGCTCCGCGACGCGGGCTGGGAAATCGGTTCGCATACCGCGCGGCACCCAGACCTGACCCGTATCCCCGCATCCCGCGTGGAATCCGAACTCGTCAATTCCAGGCGGACCCTGGAGGACGGTTTAAACCAGCCGGTCCGTTTTCTTTCGTTCCCGTTCGGACGGTACAATGACGATGTTCTCGACGCCATGCGGCGCGCCGGATACGACAAGGCCGCCGGATTCCGGCTCCGGAAACCGGAGGACAAAACGCTTGTTTTTGAGAGAAAGGCGTATTATCTTTTTGACGGGAGGCTGAGCCTCAGGTCCAAACTGACCGGTTCTCCGCTGGGTTTTCTGGAGAATCTCAAGCTTCGCGTGATCAATTTCTGTTCTCACGGCACGGCGCTGGTCAAGCCTTCGTCAGACTGAGCGGCCGACCCGATCACCTTGCGCGGATTCCACGATGACCGTTCCGGAAATACGACGCCTGTATTTCACCATGAAGGAAATCTGCGACACGACCGGGATTTCCAGCCACACCCTGAAAGCCTGGGAACGGAAATTCCCCCAACTGCGTCCGGCGAAGTCCAAATCCGGGAAGCGTCTCTACCGACCATCCGACATCCACACGGTCGAGCAGATCCGTGACTGGGTGTCGGCCGGCCTGGACGATCTGGACATCGCCAGAAGACTGGAAACCCGGGAGACGGACGGAGAGGCTGTCCGGATCGATGAATTCCCGTCGCCGGGCCGGACAGCGGTCAACCGCAGTCTTGTGGACAGGCTGATCGAGATCCGGAAAGGACTGGAGGAACTGCGGGAAATGATCGGATAGGCGAATCGGTCAGCGGAAATATACGGGGAAAAAGGGGAATCGGCGATCCGGTTCCCCTCTCTGTTTTCACTATTCGATGACGCGTCCCAGCGGATAGGATCCCAGGACTTTCAGATAGGTCGTGATTTCCCCGAGATGATCGATTGCCCTGGAGCATTGGGAATCGAGCATGGCGCCTTCGAAGTCAAGATAAAACCAGTATTTCCAAGGACCTTTACGCATGGGACGGGATTCGATTTTAAGCAGGTTGATATCCCTGAGCGCGAAAACACTGAGCGCTTTGTAAAGCCCTCCCGGGATGTCCTTGAGGCTGAATACGACCGATGTTTTGGCCGCGGCCGTCGGAGAACCGGCTTTTTTCGAAATGACCAGAAAACGTGTGTAATTCTGCTCGTGATTCTCGATGCCGCGCTTCAGCACGGCGAGACCGTAGTCCTGACCGGCCCGGCTGCTGGCGATGGCCGCGCTGTCCTTCAACCGTTCCTCGCTGATCATCTTCGCGGATCCGGCCGTATCATGGGTCGGGACCGAAACGATGCCTTTCTTCGAACGTAAAAATCCGGAACACTGCTCGAGCGCCTGCGGATGGGAGAGGACCCGGCGCACATCCTTCATCCGGACGCCGGGCAGGGCCAGGAGACAATGGCGGATGCGCAGAATGATCTCGCCCGTGACACACAGCCGGTATTCGAGGAGCAGGTCCACATTCTGATGGATGCTCCCGGTCTGGGCGTTCTCGATGGGAATGATCCCCGCTTCGCATCGTCCCTTCCATACGGATTCGAACACATCGCGGAAGGTCCGGTGGGGAACGGGAGACACACCGGAACGCCAGAAACGGATGGCTGCGTCTTCGCTGAACGCTCCTTTTTCTCCCTGAAAAGCGACTTTCGGCATGGATTTCTCCTGGAATAAGTCAAGCAATTTAAAATATTTTCGCTTGAAACGCAAATGCATTTTCCGTATACTGAATCTGACAGCGAGCGCATTCCCCGTGGCTTGCTCCGGGGTAAGCGAGCGAATATAAGATGTCTTTTCTCTACAGATAGAAGATTACCCGCCGCTTGCGGCGGGGAGCTGCAACGCGGAACAGGGGGTGTGCGATGCGCATTTCGATCGTGACGCCGGGCCGCACGCGGTCGGGCTACATCCAGGAGGGTGAAAAGGATTTCCTCTGCCGGCTGGAACGGGTCGTGCCCGTTCGGCTCATCACGGTCAAGGAGACCCCATCCACCCGAAACCGGCCGGCTCAGGAAATCCGGGAACAGGAATGGCGCCGCATGGCCGAGACGGTTCCAGCCCGCAGTTACCTGACGGCTCTCGATGGCAGGGGCAGGATGCTTTCCTCCGAGGATTTCGCCGAAAAGATCCGGCTCCTCCAGAACCGCAGCGTCGCGGATGCCTGTTTCGTCATCGGGGGGCCTGCCGGACTCAGCGATGCCGCGGTCCGGGCCGCGGATTTCGTGCTTTCCCTTTCATCGATGACCTTCACGCACGAGATGTCGCGCCTGATTCTGCTGGAACAGCTGTACCGGGCCTTCTCCATCCTGCGGAACGAAAAGTACCACAAGTGAATGAGAAAATGATCAGATCCGGCGGCGCGGAGGGAACCCCTCGAGAGGCTTGCGGTGAAACCCATCCGGAGCCGCGTCTCATCTTTCATGTCGACATGGACGCCTTTTTCGCATCGGTGGAACAGCTGGATGACCCGGGCCTGAGGGGCCGGCCGGTCATCGTCGGAGCCGATCCCTTGAGCGGAACCGGCCGGGGCGTTGTTTCCGCCGCATCCTATGAGGCAAGACGTTTCGGAATCGCCTCCGCCATGCCCATTTCAAAGGCCTTCCGTCTCTGCCCCGGGGGCGCGTTCGTCCGTCCGCGTTTCAGCCGGTACGTCGAGATCAGCGAGCGCATCATGGCACTGCTGTCGGGCCGCACGCCTCTTCTCGAATCGGCCGGTCTGGACGAAGCCTATCTGGACATGACCGGAACCGGGAGACTTTCCGGATCGCCGCTGGAGGCGGGTTCCGCGATCAAGCGGGAGATCCGGGAATCGGAAGGCCTGACGGCATCGGTCGGCATCGGCTGTTCCAAGACCGCCGCCAAGATTGCCTCGGATTTCCGGAAACCGGACGGGCTGGTCTGGATTCCGTCGGATGAAACCGCCGCGTTTCTCCGCCCGCTCCCGGTCGGCTGCATTCCGGGAGTCGGGCCGAAAACCCGGGACCGTCTGGGCCGGATCGGCATTGTGAACATCGGTGACCTGCAGGACCTCCGGGAGGAAGATTGGATCCGCATCTGCGGAGAAAACACGAACTGGCTCCGCCGTTCCGCGTTCGGCAGGGACGATTCGCCTGTGACGCCCGGACACGAAGTCCGTTCCGTGAGCAACGAGACCACTTTCGACGCGGATACCGCAGATCCCGAATTCCTGCGCGCTGTTCTGCTCGAATTGTCTGAGCAGGTGGGACTTCGCCTCAGGCGCAGCCGGCTCTCGGGCCGGGTCATCGAACTGAAGATGCGGTTCGAGAATTTCGAGACGCTCTCCAGACGTGTGTCCCTTCAGAATCCGACGGATCTTTCCGAGCGCATCTTCGAGGCGGTTTTACGGCTGGCCGTACCGGTGCTTTCCGGACATCGCAAGGTGCGTCTTCTCGGGATCGGTGTTACCGGCCTGTCCGGTGAAATGACCGGGCAGACGGAACTGTTCGTGCCGGAAAAGGACATCCGGAGAGGCAGACTGAACCGCGCAGCCGACCGTCTGCGGGATAAGTTCGGGGACGGGATCGTGACCCGCGCGACGGGTTTGGAATAAGGTGGATTTTACCGGCCAATTTTTGTATATTTATGCGTTTATGAAAGGGATTCATTGCCGGTGTTGACGCAACGCGAAGCGGCTCTCAAGGGCCGAATCACGGCTGAAATGGCTTCTGTCGCGGCGGAAGAGGGCCTCCCGGAAAAGGAGCTGCTCGAACATATCCGTCGCGGAGAGACGGTCATTCTGAAGAATCCGGGGCGCAGGAACGGACGGCCTCTGGGAGTCGGTAAAAGGCTCCGGACAAAGGTCAACGCCAATGTGGGCACCTCTCCGGATTCGCCCGATTCTGCCCGGGAAACCGCCAAGGCCAGAATCGCGGTTGGCGCCGGCGCGGATGCGCTCATGGACCTGTCCACGAGCGGAGATCTCCGGCAGATACGCATGGCATTGATGGAGGCCGTGCCGGTCGCGCTGGGCACGGTCCCCATTTACGAGGCGGCCGTGGAAGCCTGCCGCGCGGGCGGTGACATTTCGGATATGACGGTTGAAGGGCTGTTTGCCGTGCTGGAGCGCCAGGCGGAACAGGGCGTGGATTTTTTTACCGTGCATTGCGGAGTCACCCGCCGGAGCCTGGAATGCCTGACCCGGCAGGGAAGGGTCATGTCCATCGTCAGCCGCGGAGGGTCTTTTCTCGCTTCCTGGATGGCCGCGCACCGCGCGGAGAACCCCCTGTATGAAGGCTTCGACCGGCTCCTCGATATCGCGGCCGGCCATGACGTCACGTTGAGTCTCGGCGACGGGCTTCGGCCCGGGTCCGTTCTGGATGCGACCGACCGCGCCCAGGTCGAAGAATTGATACTGCTCGGCGAACTGACGCGCCGCGCGTGGGACCGGGGTGTTCAGGTCATGATCGAGGGACCCGGCCACGTGCCGCTGAACCAGATCGAAGCGAATATCCGGCTTCAGAAGAGCATCTGCGAGAATGCGCCTTTTTACGTGCTCGGCCCGCTCGTGACGGACGCGGCGCCCGGGTACGACCACATCACGGCCGCGATCGGCGGCGCTGTGGCTGCCGCTGCGGGCGCGGACTTTCTGTGCTATGTCACTCCCGGGGAGCATCTGCGCCTGCCGGACGAGGAGGATGTCCGCCAGGGCGTCGTGGCGGCACGGATCGCGGGACACGCTGCGGATATCGTCAAAGGTGTTCCAGGCGCGCTCGAGCGCGACCGGGCCATGTCCGAGGCAAGGAGACGGCTGGACTGGGAATCACAGTACCGCCTGGCCATCGACCCGGAGCGTCCCCGGACGCTTCGTGGGTCCTCTCCTCCGGAACAGGAGGAGGTCTGCACGATGTGCGGCTCGTTTTGCGCGATCCGCCTGATGCGCGACCCGTCCTCCGCCCGGGAGTCGGTTTTAACGGAGGAATCCGGACCGTGAATCCGATCGAAATCTATCCCGCCCGCGTGCTTCGCCTGAAAGCCGCGCCGGTCGAGCGCATGAACTCGGAAATCCGCCACCTGGTCGAGCACATGACGGAAGTGATGTACCAGGAGGAGGGTGTCGGACTCGCGGCGCCGCAGATCGGGGACTCCAGACAGGTGATTGTGGTCGACGTGGGGGACGGTCCCTTCAGTCTGATCAACCCTGAAATTGTTGAGTCCGATTCCGAGGAAGTCTCCCTCGAGGAAGGATGCCTCAGTCTCCCGGACATTCATCTGCATGTGCACCGTCCGGCTGCCGTCCGCATCCGCGGGCTGGACGCGGACGGAAAAACCGTGGACCGGACGCTGGAGGGGATGTCCGCCAGGGCCGTTCAGCACGAGATCGATCATCTCCGGGGCGTTCTCATCATCGATCACGCTTCGGCGATCCAGAAAACGCTCCTGAAGAACCGGCTGAAGCGGTTCAGAGAATAATCCCGAAAGGAACCCTGTTTGTCCCCGTCCTCGATCCCGTCCACCCCATGCGTGGAATCAGAAACCGGCGCTTTCCACGGCCTGCTGAGAGGCATACCCGTGTCCGAGGGCATCGCCATCGGCAAGGCCTGGGTTCTGAAAAGCCCCTGGGAGGAAGTGACCGAAACCGTGCTGACGCCCCCCCGGAGCACGGAGGAACTGAGCCGCTACCGCAGGGCGCTCGAGGACGTTTCGGTGCAGCTGCGGGAATGCAGCGGCCGCATCGGACGGGAACTGGGACCGGCCGAAGCGCAGATCTTCGAGGCCCATCTCTCCATCCTGAAGGATCCCTTCTTCCAGGATGAGATACCGGCCGCCATCCGATCGAGAAAACGCAATTCGGAGTTTCTCCTGAAGGAAGGTGTCGAACGCATCCGGCCCTCCTTCCAGAAAATGAACAACGCGCTTTTCCGCAGTCGGATGGACGACATCCAGGATGTGGCTGTACGCCTCCTGCGCATCCTGCTCAGGGCGGAAGACACCTCCGTTTCCGCGGAAGAGAATGTCATCCTCGTGGCCCACAACCTGACCCCCTCGGACACCGCCCGGCTCGACCGGAAAAAAACGCTCGGATTCGCGACGGAACTCGGAGGCGAGACGTCCCATGTTTCCATTCTTGCCCGGTCGATGAACCT
Organism: uncultured bacterium; assembly: GCA_964577095.1. Lineage (GTDB taxonomy): Bacteria > Zhuqueibacterota > QNDG01 > QNDG01 > DTFT01 > JAFGAX01. The sequence goes on from CAZNXX010000037.1 coordinate 15,844, forward strand.
TCCGGCCGTGGTGGGCACCGAGAGGCTGATGCGGGAGATTCGCAACGGAAGCACCGTCGTCGTGGACGGGAACACGGGCATTGTGTACATCGATCCTCCGCCGCACATCCTGCGAAGCTATGTCAGGCTCAAATCCCAGTTCAAAACCTATATCCGCAGGCTTTCACGGGAGAAGGACCAGCCGTCCCGGACGCTGGACGGCGTCGAACTCTCCCTCCATGCCAATGTTTCAATGATGCCTGACGTCCATCTGGCCGTGCGCAACCACTGCAGCGGAATCGGGCTTTTCCGAACCGAACTCCCCTTTCTGACGGCCGGAAGACTCCTGCGGGAGGACGAACAGTTTCAGATTTACAAAACCGTCGTCCAGGCTATGAAGGGACGGACGGTGACCATCCGCACGCTCGATCTGGGCGGCGACAAATTCCTCCCGTTTCAGGGAATCACCGCGGAAATCAATCCATTCCTGGGATGGCGCTCCATCCGGATTTCGCTTCAGGAAAGGGAGGTATTCAAGGAACAGCTCCGGGCCATACTCCGGGCGAGTCATTTCGGGCACGTCCGTATCCTCTATCCGATGATTTCGAGCCTGGAGGAATTGTTTGAAATCCGGTCCGTCCTGCAGGAATGCAAGGAAGACCTCCGTCTGAAAAACCGGCCCTTCGATGACAACGCGCCGACGGGCATCATGATCGAGGTGCCTTCCGCCGCCATCCTCTCGGACCGGCTGATCCGGTACACCGATTTTTTCAGTATCGGGACAAATGATCTGATCCAGTACACCCTGGCTGTGGACCGGAACAATGAACGAGTCGCCAAATTCTATCAACCCCTGAATCCGGCCATTTTAAGGCTTCTCCAGGCCGCCATCAAAGCCGCAAACGACGCCGGAAAATCCGTGTCCCTGTGCGGCGAAATGGCCGGGAGCCCGATATACACGGCGATCCTGATCGGACTGGGATTGCGTCAGCTCAGCATGAGCCCATCCATGCTGATGGAAGTCAAGGAGCGGGTCCGGGCGGTACGCATCGCGGAATGCGAGGAGCTCATGGCTGAGGCCATGAGCATGGATTCGAGCGAAAACGTGCGCGAACTGCTGATGGAGTTCCACCGGGAGGTGAACAAGCGCCAGACCATTCCCTATTTTGAGCAGGAACAGAGGGGGTTCAATATTCAGGAAACGGCCCTCTGAGTCTCCCGGACCGCGCGAAATCCCTTGATTTTTGCGGTTTGATTGATTAAATTAACTTCCGGAAAATATTAGGTATGGCGGTGTAGCTCAGTTGGCAGAGCAGCGGAATCATAATCCGCGTGTCCGGGGTTCAAATCCCTGCACCGCTACAACAGAAGCCCTGGTTCAATGACCTTCCGGAAGCCGGCAAGGTCATTTTTTTTCATACGCCTATGGAATTCACAGACCGATTTCTATCCTACTGTCTCACGCACCACCTTGTGCTGCCGGGTGATAAGATCCTGATCGCGGTATCCGGTGGCATTGATTCGGTGGTGCTCCTGGACTGTTTCAACCGGGTGCGGCCGGACCTGGATCTGACCCTGGCCGTGGCGCATGTGAATCACGGCTTGAGAGGGGAGAGCGCGGATGAGGACGAGCGTTTTGTCCGCTCCATCGCCGAATCCCGGGGGCTCCCGTTTTTCTGTGAAAAAGCGGATGTGTCCGGCTTCTCCGAACGGACCGGTAAAACCATTGAAGAATCGGCCAGAATCCTGAGATACCGCCTGCTCGGAGAAATAATCACCCGGTTGAATTTCGGAGGGATCGCGGTCGGCCATCATGCGGACGACCAGGCTGAAACCATTCTGATGAATCTGCTCCGGGGGGCGGGCATCCGCGGCGCCAGGGGCATGCGGCCCCGGAACGGAGCCGTGATCCGGCCGCTTCTTTTCGCCGGCCGGCAGGACATCGAAAAAGAGGCTTCCATAAGAGAACTCGCTTTTCGCGAAGACGCAACCAACCTGGATACGCGGTTTCGCCGCAATCGAATCCGCCGGAAAATCATCCCCGGCCTGAAACGTCAGTTCGGCAGGGCCGCGGTGTCCACGCTCTGCCGATTCGGAGAATCCGCAGGTGAAGCCTGGGATTTCATCGAACAGGAGAGTGAAAGGGCTTTCTCCCAGGCCGCCCGGCCGGGCCCCTGGGGTGAAATAAGGCTTGATATTTTTCCGTTTTTACATTATTTTATCATCATCCGGAAAGGCATCATTTCCAGAATTGTCCGTGAACTGACGGACGGAACCGCCGAACTGGATGCAGCCGCTTATGAACGCGTTCTATCCCTTGCGGAAAGGTCCAAAAGCGGCCGGAAGACGCTGTTGCGGGACGGCATCGGGGTTCATCGTTGCGGCAATCAGCTGATTTTTCTCAGAACCGCGGCTCCGGGAATACGTTCCGCGGAACTCATACCGGGCGAATGGGCTTCTCTGGACGGCGGAACCCGGATCCGGGTGTCCGCGCACGAGGGAACCGTCGGTCCCGGGCTGCTGAAGCGGGCGAATCCCCGAGTCGAATATTTCGACGCGGAACGGGTGCGGCCGCCGCTTCGCCTGCGTTATTACAGGACCGGCGACCGTTTTTCGCCTCTCGGCATGCCGGCCGCAAAAAAGGTGAAGCGTTTTTTCATTGATGAAAAAATCCCCAACTGTCTTCGCAGCAGAATTCCAATACTGACCGACGCCGACGGGCCGATCTGGATCGTCGGTTTCAGGATGGACGACCGGGTCCGGATCACGCCGGGCACCCGGCAATTCCTCAAGGCTGAAGCCGACCGCGGCCCGGCATCCCCGAACCAAAACCCATGAAACGGAATCCAATGGAGAAACAGCCCCAACCTCCCAATAAATTGCAGGATCCGCCCTGGAAACGTCTGGCACGAAACGGATTGATGTGGATTTTCCTCATCTTTCTGGCGATCTACCTCGGAAACATATTCAATCCGAGGAAACCCCGGGAAGTGGAGATCGCCTATCCGGAAAGCCAGCGTCTTCTGCAGGCCGGCGCTGTCGAGAAGGCCCTGATTCAGGACCGGGAGTTTCACGGCGAATTGCGGTACGAGGAAACGCTGACCAAGGGCAGCCGAACTGTCCGGTACAAGCGGTTCAGGACCGTTCTCCCGTTCGACGTCGACCGCGCCATGGTTCAGGAATGGGACCGGATCGGCCTCCGGTACGAGTTACGCGGGAAATCCACGGAGTGGTTCGGGTTCATCCTGTTCAATCTTCTGCCGTGGATTCTGCTGCTGTCCTATTTTCTGTTCATCTGGCGGAGAACCCAGAGCGGGGCGCCGAAAGGTCTGTTCAGCTTCGGGAAAAGCCGCGCCAAACTGCTGACCGAGAACAAGCCCAAGATCACGTTCAAGGATGTGGCCGGAGCGGATGAGGCCAAACAGGAGCTTCAGGAGGTGATCGAGTTCCTCAAGGAGCCCGACAAGTTCCAGACCCTCGGCGGACGCATCCCCAAGGGTGTTCTCCTGCTCGGTCCCCCGGGCACGGGAAAAACCCTGCTCGCCAAGGCCGTGGCCGGAGAGGCGGGCGTTCCCTTTTTCAGCATTTCCGGCGCCGATTTTGTGGAAATGTTCGTGGGCGTCGGCGCCTCACGGGTCAGGGATCTGTTCGAGCAGGGCAAGCGGAGCGCGCCCTGCATCATCTTCATCGATGAGATCGACGCGGTCGGGCGGCACCGGGGCGCGGGCCTGGGCGGCGGCCACGACGAGCGGGAACAGACGCTGAACCAGCTGCTGGTCGAGATGGACGGATTCGACACCAACGAGGGCGTGATTCTCATCGCGGCCACCAACCGTCCGGATGTGCTGGACACCGCGCTGCTGCGGCCCGGCCGTTTCGACCGGCAGGTGGTGGTGGACCGGCCCGATTTCCGCGGTCGCGAAGGCATCCTCAAGGTGCATACGCGGAAAATCCCCCTGGCCGACAAAGTGGATCTCATGGTGCTGGCCAAGGGCACGCCGGGTTTTTCGGGCGCAGACCTCGCCAATCTGGTGAACGAAGCCGCGCTGCTGGCCGCGCGGCGGAACAAGAAACAGGTCGAGATGGCCGATTTTGAAGAGGCCAAAGACAAGGTCATGATGGGCGTGGAACGCAAAAGCCTGGTCATCTCCGAGGATGAGAAGCGCGCGACGGCCTATCACGAATCCGGGCACGTGCTGGTGTCCAAGCTCATCCCCGGATCCGACCCGGTTCACAAGGTCACCATCATTCCCAGGGGCCGGGCCCTCGGCGTCACCTCCTTCCTGCCGATAGACGAGAAGCACAATTACAGCAGGAGCTACTGCGAGACACTGATGACCCATCTGCTGGCCGGCCGCATCGCGGAAAGGCTCGTGACGGGAGAATTGAGCACCGGGGCGGGGAATGACATCGAACGCGCCACGGAGCTCGCGCGGAAAATGGTCTGTGAATGGGGCATGAGCGAGAAGATCGGACCCGTGACCTTCGGAAAGCAGGCCGATGAGATTTTCCTCGGCCGCGAAATCGCCAGGCACCGGGATCACAGCGAGCAGACCGCCGTCCTGATCGACCGGGAAGTCAAGCGCATTGTCCAGGAAGGCTCGGACCGCGGTGAAAAACTGATCCGCGAAAACGAGGCGCTCCTGCACCGGCTCGCGGCCGCGCTGCTGGAAAAAGAGATACTCGACGGGGGGGAAATCGACAACATTCTGGCGGGCAAGCCCCTGCCGGCGTCCCGTAAACGGAAAGCCGCGCCCGCGGCCAAGCCGGCTTCCCCCAGGAGAAGCCCGGGCGTTCAGCACACGGAATGAACCGTCCGACCGGAAGAAGCGTTCCGCCGCAGCCGGAACGCCAGCCGGCGCCAGCCGGTCCGGATTCCGGGCCGGTTCCCGATCTGCGGATCGGGAACCGCGTGCTCGCGCTTTCCAGGCGGACGCACATACTCGGCATTCTGAACGTCACGCCCGATTCCTTCTACGACGGCGGACGGTACCCGGACGTTGAATCTGCGGTGCGCCGCGCGGAGCAGATGGCCGGCCAGGGCGCGGATGGAATCGACATCGGGGGAGAATCGACGCGGCCGGGCAGCCGGCCGGTTCCGGAGGAGGAGGAGAAGGCACGGATTCTGCCCGTGATCAGGGCCGTGTCCGCGGCCGTGGACCTTCCGATATCCGTGGATACGCGCCGGGCGGGCGTCGCGGAAGAAGCTCTCCGGAACGGCGCCCACTGGATCAACGACGTCGGCGGACTGGCGGACGATACGGCCATGGTCGAAGTCGCGGCCCGCTTTGACGCGGCGGTGATCGTCATGCATAAACGGGGATCCCCCGAATCCATGCAGAAAAACACGGACTACGCGGACCTGATCGGCGAGATCACGCGTTTTTTTTCGGAAACCCTGGAGCGGGCGGTCCGGGCCGGTCTTTCCGCGGACCGGCTGGTTTTCGACCCGGGAATCGGATTCGGAAAATCCGCGGATGACTGCTTCCGGCTGATCCGGCGTCTGGAAGCGTTCACGGCCCTGGGGAGGCCGGTGTGCGTCGGTCCATCCAGGAAATCCTTCATCGGCGCCGCCCTGGGAACCCCCGAAACCGGCCGTCTGCACGGCACCGCCGCAGCCGTGGCGGTGGCTTCATTTCTGGGCGCCCGCCTGGTCCGCGTTCACGATGTCGCCGAAATGGCGCAGGTCGTGCGGATCGCGGACCGGATCCGCCTCTCGGAGTGACGCCGTGGACAACTGGATGACCCTGTTCCGGATCGGCTTCCTCGAGGTCAGCCTCATCGACGTCCTGGACGTCATCGCGGTGTCCATTATTTTCTACAATCTCTACCTCCTGATGCGAAGGACCCGGGCCGTACAGATGTTCGTCGGACTGGTGCTCATCTTCTCCGCGTCATTTCTGGCACAATCCTTGAACATGCAGGAGCTGAGCTGGATCTTCCGCAACCTGAGCACAGTCTGGCTGGTCGCTTTTATCATCATTTTTCAGCCGGAGTTGAGGCGGATTTTGACCATCATGGGGCAAAACCGCCTGGTTCGCATGATCGCCAGGGAGCAGACCAGCCCGGTCTCAGAGGAACTGGCGAAGGCCTGCCTGGAGCTGTCCAGGCGGGGTTACGGGGGACTGGTCGTACTGGGGCGGGATGCGGGCATTCGATCCATCATCGAGACCGGGGTCCGATTGCAGGCCCTGGTCAGCGCCTCCCTGGTCGTTTCCATTTTCAACCCCCGCTCTCCGCTGCACGACGGCGCGGTGGTC
>CAZNXX010000038.1:0-11879 GCA_964577095.1 uncultured bacterium
AGACGCTCATGGCAAAACAACGGTGTACAGTTGTGTTTGTTGGTATTAATATATATAGTACAAAAATAAAAAGCAAGTGTTTTTATTAAAATTTTTAATTTTGACGATTTTTTTCCCGGGGCTTGAGATGGGTAAAAATCAGGTTTTAGCGGCGGTCCGGCGGCCACCCGGGATTGAAGCCTTCGGGAAGACCGGTTTTATTCCTTGACAAGCTTCCTCATCGATATTATATTACCTCAACGTTTTTCAACCGGGAGTTCCCCATACACTTTCGTTAACGGTCCGGTGACTTTGTCATCCGCATCCGCCCCTTGATGGAAGGGATGCGCCGAATCGTGAACGAAATCCCGCCGGACCCGATCCTGTGAAGGATTGGGCTTTTTTGTGCCCTGTTTTACACTCCATTTCTCTGATCCGATTGTGCCGCCAGGCTGGGAGGATTGTCGCGCCTTTTGGTAACGGACCCGAACCATCCGCGGATACATTGACACCGTGTCATCGCGAGGGATCCCCGCGACAGCGGGGAGACCGAAGCGATCTCCGGTCATGAAAGCATTCAACTCGTTCCTCCGGTCACATACCTGGAGGGAACTGCAAACAGGAAGCTCAGTACACTCCGCGATGGGCATCACGGTCTGGAACCGTCCACTCACAAAAGGAGGGCAATCATGCGCGACAGAATCCATCACTGGAAACGGCCGGCTTTCATCGCGGGCCTCTGCCTGGCCTGTCTGCCGTCATATTCTCAATTCGGCGCAGAAGGAGGCGGCGGTCGAAAAGTGATTCGATGCGGCGGAGTCGTCGCCGGCTACCTTGCCGATCCGATCGGGAGCCCGACTGACGCCATGGCCGACGCCCAGGCCGCGGTCCCGCAGGGTCTTCTGACACTCGAAGGAAATCCCGCGCATGCGGCCATGATCGGAAAATGGGAGGCGGCGTACTCCGACCCGACCGTGGACAGAGCGCCGGAGACCTTTTCCCTCAAGACAGGGTACTCCCTGCCCGGAATCGGTGCCGCGGCACTCGGCGTCCGGATGAGTAATTTAGAGATATCCGGCCAAGGCTGGTCGCCATCGGTGACCATCGGCCATCAATTCGCATCATGGCTAGCCGCCGGAGTCTCCATGAAAGGCGTCTGGATCGATCTGTGCGATGCGCACATCCGAGGGGCCGCATGGGACGCCGGAATTCTTATCCTGCCGAATCTGTTCTCTCGCACCGGAAAACCTGAAGATGGTTTCAAAATGGGCGCCAGCCTGATCAATCAGAAGTTCGGGAAAGTGACCAAAAGGGAGACTGAGTCCTTTAAAGGATCCGGGTATGGCAGCTTCGATTCGGTTGATTTCCCCTCCGTCCTCCGTATCGGCCTCTCCGTCGTACCCGTCGCGTCCGAATCCAACCGCCTGACCCTCGCCTTCGACGCCGTGCATCCCATAGACGGTTATGAGTCCTATAATTTCGGGGCCGAGGAAAGGATACGTGTCCGCAGATTGATGGGGATCGCAGTCCGTACCGGCTTGCGATCCCGGTCATACGGAAACGCAATGACCGCCGGCCTGGGACTATACTGGTCCTCAATACGCAATAGCATGCGTTGTGAAGCGGGATATTCCTGGATGGAGGAATCCTTCGCGCCGGACAGGCACGGCTTCTACTTGCGGCTCTATCGGTAAATCCAGAACGGGCCTGCCGAAGATCGAAAACCCACATTCTGAAGCTCCACAAACACCATCCGGACACATACCGGAGAGAGGTGTGCCCATGACCCATCACTCCCGTCGGAATTCATTCCGTGCCTTCACCGCCGCCTTGTGCCTCCCGGCTGTCTCAATCGCACTGCGGGCGGATCCGGCTTCACAGGGCGGACCGACCTTCCTCCTGCTGGCTCCATATCTGGTGTACGGCAGTTCCGGGCCATCAGACGCCATGGGAGACGCCCAATCGGCTTTTCCGAACGGACTGTTGTCTTTGGGTGGAAATCCGGCCCATGCCGGACTGCTCAATCGCTTTGAAACAACCGTATCGGGCCGGCTCACGAATGGCCCCATTTCGCAGTTCTCACTCCAAACCGGGCATCCTACCCCGGCACTGGGATTCATGGCCGTCGGCCTTCATTACTTCCGGATGAATCCGGGGTATTGGGATCACTGGCTCCCGCCCCGCCGTCACGACGAATGGGTTTTTTCCCTCACTGCAGGCAGGAATATCGGATCCTGGCTTGCCCTGGGCGCCACATTGAAAGCCGTATCCTCCGATTATTGCGGGACACCGGTTCATGGATACTATTGGGATGCGGGATTTCTCATCACGAAAAAGAATCTCTCGAAAACCAGCCGTTCCGGAAGAGGATTCGTTCTGGGCGCGGCCCTGACCAACAAGGAGGTTGTCCCGATTCATAACATCCGGGGTTTGTATCGGGATTCCGGCGCCATATTCGATGCACCCACGACTCTCCGCATCGGAGCTTCGCTCATCCCTGCCGCTTCCGACGTACGGCGGCTTACGCTGGCGTTTGAATCGGTACTATTCCTGTTTGACAACCTTCTATGGGATGACTATTTCGCATGGTCTTACCTTCCCACATCCTCCGTGAACCTGGGGTTCGAATATAAAGCGCCTGTCTCAAGCCTCTGTCACATCATCTACAGAGGCGGACTCCGCGCCGCCTTCCTTCGCGAAGAAAGGGTGCCGACGTTCGGAATGGGATTTACCGGATCTTTACCGGACGGCACGACTTTGGAAACCGGTTTCTCATGCATGGACGAAAGAACCGTTCATGCAAGGTTTGGGGTCTATCTCAGATTCATCCGATGAGATGACCAAGATGAAAGCAGGGCATCTCCGGAGCCGAGGCCTCCGCCCTGTGGCTCCGCCGATGCGGGCCCTGTATTTACCGGTTTGAAAAATCGCGTCGAAACCCTATATTATTCCCGATCCGGACCGGATCGGCAATAAAGGAACGGATCGTCCTGATCGGATCCAGCCCCCATATCCTATGCGTCGGAGAAAAACCAGCCGATGAATGAAAAGAACTCCCCTACCCTCCTCCGCGCCCTGGGGCCGGTGGCCACGGTGGCTGTGTTCGTGGGCTCCGTGGTGGGGTCCGGCATATTCCTCGTGCCCAACACCATTGCCGGCCAGCTCCCCGGTTTTCTCGCCATTCTTCTCGTGTGGACCGTCGCGGGTTTGCTGTCCTGGGCCGGCGCCCTGTCCTACGCCGAACTCGGGGGCATGATTCCGGACGCGGGCGGACAGTACGCCTACCTGCGCGAAGCCTTCGGCCGGTTTCCCGCTTTCCTGTTCGGGTGGACGGAGTTCCTGGTCGTGAAGGCCGGGTCCATCGCGGCTGTTGCCGTGGCATTCGCCATGTACGTCGGTTATTTCGTGCCCTCCGGCCTGCGGATCGCGTATCACGCGTCCGCTCATCCCCTGGGTGTTGAGATCCCTGAGATCGGCGTCAAGCTCGTCGCCATCGCCTGCATTATCCTGCTCTCGGCCGTGAACGCGGCCGGAGTCAAGGCCGGGGGCTGGGTGCAGAACGTGTTCACCTTCCTGAAAGTCGGCGCCCTCGTCGGTCTCATCATCGCCATTTTCGCTTTTGCCGAACCCCCGCAAGGTGTGTTCCGTCCTCTCTGGCCCGAGGCCGGAGGCGCGGACCTGTTCAAGGCCTTCGGCCTGGCCATGGTGGCCGCGCTCTGGTCTTACGACGGGTGGAACAACACCACCTACATGGCCGGTGAGGTGATCGATCCGAAGAAGAACGTTCCCCTGGCCCTGGCCGCAGGAAGCGTCATCGTCCTGGCCCTCTATCTCGCGGCCAACGCGGCCTACGCGTACGCACTTCCCCTCCGGGCTATTGCCGCGTCCCGGCTGGTCGCTGCGGACGCGGCGTCCGTGTTCATGGGCCCGGCGGGCGGCGGCATCGTGTCCGCGGCCGTTCTGGTCTCGACATTCGGGACCGTGAACGGCATGGTGCTCTCGGGCCCGCGCGTCACCTACGCCATGGCCAGGGACGGCGTATTCTTCAACCGCCTGGCGGACGTGCACCCGCGATTTCGCACGCCGCACGTGTCCATACTCGTGCAGGCGGTCTGGGCCTGCCTGCTCACCCTGTCCGGACGGTTCGACCAGCTGTTTACTTACGTGATTTTCGCGGCCTGGATTTTCTATGGTTTGACCGCGTCTGCGGTGTTCGTCCTGAGGCGGAAGCGTCCGGAAGCGGCCAGGCCCGTGCGGACCTGGGGATATCCTGTCGTCCCGGCTGCTTTCATTCTGGTCGCGGCCGCTCTCGTGGTGAACACGCTCATCTCGGATCCGAGGGATTCGCTCATGGGATTGTGCATCGTGTGCCTGGGCCTTCCGGTTTATTTCATTCTCTTGGCCCGCGAAAAGAAGGGAGTCCGGGTAAAATGAAAACCGTCGGATGGGTGGGCACCGGCGTCATGGGGCTTTCCATGGCGGGACGGATACTGGAGAAGGGATACCCGGTTCGGGTGCACAACCGAACCCGGTCCAAGGCCGACCCGCTCGTCGAAAAAGGCGCGGTCTGGTGCGACGCCCCCCGCACGGTTTCGGAAGCCTCGGACGTGTCCTTCGCGATCGTGGGATATCCAGCGGACGTGGAGGAGGTTTTTCTCGGGGAAAAGGGACTCCTGGCAGGCGCGAAAAAGGGCAGTATCGTGGTGGACATGACCACGTCCAAACCGTCCCTCGCGGAACGCATTTACGAAGAAGCCGCGTCCAGGGGCGTGGCCAGCCTCGATGCGCCCGTGTCCGGAGGTGATGTCGGCGCGAGAACCGGGAAGCTGGCCATCATGGTCGGCGGGGACAAGGACGCTTTCGACTCCGTCCTGCCTCTTTTTCAGATCATGGGCGAGACGATCAGCCTCATGGGCGGGCCGGGCAAGGGCCAGCACACCAAAATGGCGAATCAGATACTCATCGCATCCACCATGGTCGGGACCGTGGAATCGCTTTTGTACGCGGTACGATCGGGGCTCGGGCCTGACGCGGTGATCGACGTGATCGGCAAAGGCGCGGCCGCGTCCTGGTCCCTGAACAACCTCGGCCGCCGCATTACGGCCGGGAATTTCGACCCCGGGTTCTTTATCCGGCACTTCGTGAAGGACATGGGCATCGCGCTTGAGGAGGCGCGCCGGATGAACCTGGCCCTTCCGGGGCTCGTGCTCGCGAACCAGCTCTACAGCGCGGCCGTGGAAATGGAGTACGACCGGCTCGGCACCCAGGCGCTGTACAAGGTTTTGCAGAGGATGAACGGGATTGATTGCTGATGGGACCGGGGCATCGGATCCACCGTTCCGCTTATTCCCCGCCCGGATCCCCGACAGAAGAATTCGGGGATGACAATAAAACAGAAGATTTCGGGGAGGACAACTAAATAGAAGATTTCCGGGATGACAACTAAACAGAGGATTTCCGAGAAGACAACCAAACAGAAGATTTCGGGGATGATACTGCCCCATAATACTTGTGTCACCCCCGCGTTCTTCAGGCGGGGGTCTATATTGTATCAATGGCTGAACCATTTAACCATTGCACATCATTGACTCAAGACCCGGATCCCCGACAGAAGTTTTCGGGGATGACATCCCCCCTGAAGACTGAGGGGATGACACACCCATCGAAGCTCCTGTCACCCCCGCATTCTTCAGGCGGGGGTCTTCTTAAAAATTCAACCCATCATTGGATTAAATTACAATACAGATCCTTCCATTCCGGATTCTCTTTCTCAATGAGGCGAATTTTCCACGCAAGGTTCCATTTCTTAAGCGTCTTCTCTCTCCCGATGGCGGCATTGACATCACAGGTTGACTCATAATAAACAAGTCAATGGACGTGGTATCGTTGGGCAAAACCTTCGACCAGATTGTTTTTATGCTCATAGACTCTTTTAATCAGGTCATTCGTCACGCCAATATAAAGAACCCCATCTTTCCTGCTGGCCAGAATGTAAACGCAATACTGCCTCATTTCAATCCCTCCCGATTGCGTTTTCCAACACCCGGATCCCCGACAGAAGATTTCGGGGATGACAACTAAACAGAATCTTTCCGAGATGACAACCAAACACAAGATTTCGGGGATGATACTGCCCCATCATACTTGTGTCACCCCCGCGTTCTTCAGGCGGGGGTCTATATTGTATCAATGGCTGAACCGTTCAACCATTACACATCAGTGACTAAACACCCGGATCCCCGACAGAAGATTTCGGGGATGACAACTAAACAGAATCTTTCCGAGATGACAACCAAACACAAGATTTCGGGGATGATACTGCCCCATCATACTTGTGTCACCCCCGCGTTCTTCAGGCGGGGGTCTATATTGTATCAATGGCTGAACCGTTCAACCATTACACATCAGTGACTAAACACCCGGATCCCCGACAGAAGAATTCGGGGACGACAACTCAACAGAAGTTTTCGGGGCTGACAACCTGACAGAAGATGTCGGGGATGACAACCCAATAACCCGGAACCCGGAACTCGGAACCCGGGGCCTAACCCTTGTCCTTCCTCCTGCGGTTCAGGAGAAGGTATCCGGTGAAATGGGTCAGAACCGCGGGCAGAGCGGCCAGCTTGCGGAATAAATTCCGATCGAACAGAAAAGTCATTCCCGCCTTCATCCCCCGGACCATGCGCTCCGAATAGGGGAACCACCAGAACTTCTGCATGCGCAGCTGCGGATCACTGTGCACGTACTGGATATTCACCATTTCATCCAAGCCTTTCTCCCCGTGCACCCAGCCCACCCCGCTCTTCTTGACGCCCGTCCATCCGGCTTCGCCGATGCCGAACGAGACAATGACGTCATTGATCATGACGGTTCCCGATTCGATCGCCCGGCCGATACGCTCACCCCGTTTCCGGTCCGTCGTCCAGACGGACGCGGCCAGCCCGAAGCACGAGGCGTTGGCGATATGGATGGCGTCGCCGTCTCCGATGGACGGGGTGACGTACAGGACCGGCGCGAAAAGCTCCTCGTCCGCCGGCGCAGGTTCGGACCGGGTCCATTGAACCACGGTCGGCTCGTAAAAGTATCCGGCCATGCCCTGCGGCCGCCTGCCGCCGCAGAGCACGCGGCCGCCGCGGCTCTCCGCGGCCCGCACAATGGCCTCCGTCTTTTTCAACTGCGCCTCCGAGGCCAGGGGCCCGACGTCCGTTCCCGGATGCATGCCGTTGCCGAGCCTCAGGCGCTTCGTTTTCTCCACCACGGCCTCGATGAAGGGGCCGGCCACGGAGGCGTCCACGATGACACGCTCCACGCTGTTGCAGTTCTGCCCGCAGTTGTTGAAGGCGCCCCAGACGATGCCGCTGGACGCGTTATCGAGGTCCGCGTCGTCGCACACAATGGCCGGGTCGCTGCCGCCCAGTTCGAGAACCGCCTTCTTGAGGGAACGGCTGGCATGCGCCATCACCTTCGCCCCGACCTCGGTGCTGCCCGTGAAGAAGATGCGCTCGGTTTTCGCGTCGACCAGCGCGGCGCCGACATCGCCGCCCCCGTGCACGGTCCGGAAAACCGCCTCCGGCACCCCGGCCTCCAGGAACAGCATCCGAAGCTCCTCCGCGACCAGCGGCGTCAGATCGGAATGCTTGAGGATGACGGCGTTCCCCGCGAGCAGGCCCGGCGCGATGAAACCGAGCGGGATGAGAACGGGCCAGTTCCATGGCGCGATCACGCCGAGCACGCCCAGGGGGGAGAAATGGATGTAACTCTTCCTCCGCTTGAAAAACACGTTGTGCAGGGGAACGCGCCTGTCCCTGAGAAAATCCGGAGCCTTGCGGGTGTAATACCCCAGAAGATCGACGCTGGCCTCCATTTCCATGACCATGGATTCCACGAAGGGCCTGCCCATCTCCTCGGTGATCAGCCGGGCGAAATGCTCGGAGCGCTCGAGCATGAGCTGCCGGGCCCTTTCCAAGACCGCGATGCGGGTTTTCAGGCCCGCGTCCCGCCAGGCCGGAAACGCGGCCTGGCCCGAAGCCACGACCTCAGCAACCGCTTCCGGAGGGGTGACTGGCACCTGCCCGACGGATTCGAGCGTGGCGGGGTTGATGGATTTCAGGATGGATTCAGGTCTGGGAAGGGGCATGGGGCCTCTCGTTTACAGAAGGTTCCGAGTTCCGGGTTTCGGGTTTCGGGTTCAATGAAGACATCTACGAGTTCACCGCCCAACGTCATTAAAAAAAATGAACGATTCTACTCAACCGATAAAAAGCAAGAAACATTCCTTCCAACTCGGAACTCGGAACCCGGAACTGTCTACCGAACATGAACAATGAAAGATCAACTGTAAATCATTTCAAAGATTCACCATCCACCCTTTCAGCTTCTTCAGCGGATACAGCACGAACCCGTCGATGATGAGCGATGGCCGGACGAGCGGGGCCAGCATGAAGTACCGGACCATCATGTCCCAGACGATACGCTTGTGCGTCGGCGGGCAACCCTTGATGCGCACGACTTTCCCGGAACGGATGTTCGGGGACGCGGCCGCGCAGGACCCCACCAGAAGCACGCGGCCCTCGCCGATCCGCCTGTTCGTCTTTCCGATGACGACGGTGAGTCTGGGAAACCGCTTGAGCATCCCGGGCTTTCTATCCTTGACCATGTGCAGCCAGTCCAGGAATATGCCCTGGCACCCGCCGATGCACAGCGGTTCCCCGGACACGATCCGGAAGGGGCATGGGAATTTCTCCACGGGCATGAATCCGGAATGGTATTTCCGCGTGACGGCCTGCACGTTCCGGACCGGAACGTCGCCCGTGATCCGGATCTGCCCGAAGGACGTCGGGCCGTATCCCCTGTCCATGGCCTCGCGGATGTGCGGGATGCGGAAGGGGTCGAGATTGAGCAGCCGGCTGCAGACCATGTCGTGCGCCACCGCGTTCGTGGATAAGACGAGGACACCGACGTCTCCCCCGGCCTGCGTCATCTGGTTGCCGCCGAACGCCATCCGGATGCCGTCCGTGACGATGAGTTCGGGGTTCGCGGCCTCGAGCAAATCGACGATTTTCACCGGAAGGTCGCGGTCGTGGTGGGCGATGCGCTCCCGTCCGTCCACCACGCCGATGTTCAGCTTCAGCGCGCCCGAATACCCGTGCGACAGCACGTTGGTCTTGAGTTTCGGAAGGGAGATCAGAAAATCCCGCTCGGCCAAGGGCCTGGCCACGGTCACGTGGCGGTGAACCCGGCCGCGGTTCAGGACCAGGACGGATTTCTTTTCCTCTTCCATGGCATACAGCCGCACCGGATACCGCCTGGCGAGGTCGCGGTACCCCGCCCACCGGAACATCGAGGCCGTGGTCACGCCCAGGCCCGATTTCTCGACGATGTCGATGGACCGGACAGACCGGCCCCTCCGGCCGATGAGTCGCAGGACGGCTTCCGTGACTTCGGGCCGCGTATAACCTTCGGTCGCGATCACGGGGTGGGCCATGACGATGTTCGGTTTGATGACGATGCGGCCGGTCAGGGGGCGTTCGAGCCGGATGTTTTCAAGACCCCGGAGAAGGGCCTCTTCGATGCGGTCCGGATCGTACTGGGAGCAATTACCTACGTGAACGGCATAGGTTTTCATACGGGAGTCCCTCTTGAAGTTGGAGGCGACTTTGCTCTCGCCGTAAAATGGAGAAATTTTTAAAGTATAACGGTTTTTTTCCGCATTGTCAAGCCCGGACATGGTCCCGCGCTATTCCCTTTGCGCCATGCCCTGTGCGCTTTTCGAATAACCCCTTGCGGGTCGAAGACCCCTTGTGGGTCGAAGACCCCTTGTGGGTTAAAGACCCCTTGCGGGTCACGGATAAAAAACGTACTTTACGGGAAAGGGCAACCTCCAACCATCCGGGTGAACGCATGCGACTTCACGGCTCTGTATTCCCCTATGAGTTCCACATTTCCCGAGAATCCAGGGACAAGTACGGGTTCGACGACGCACTGTTCGCGTTCAGCGGCAACGCGATATTCGCCAATTTCCACGCCGCGCGCGTATTCGCTGAAAAAATGAACAGCCGACGCGACCTCGTCCGGCATCCGGAGCGGTCGGTCCGGGCCGGCCAGATCAATGCCATGGGCCTGATCGATGAGATCCTGCATTTCATGGTTCAGTTGTACCGGGAGCGCGTGGATGCCGCGGCCCTGTCCGGAGCGTCGGATTGGCTGGACGCCGGGCCCGGCCGGGAAGCCGTGGACAAGGCGCTCGCGTTTTTTGCGGACCGGTTCCCGACGGTGGCCGTGTACCGGGGCCGCCTGACCCGGGACGCGTGGCTTGCCGGCCGCACCGGAGAGACGGAGAACCGCCTGATCGTGCTGGAGGAAATGCTCCTCCTGTGGCTCGCCAACGTCAACCCCGCTTTTTCCCCTTACGCCGAACTGTTCGACGACGCCGGCCTGCAGGAAAAAACGGCATATGCGGAAATCCTCTCGGGCCTGGACGGGTATTTCAGCGCCCGCCCGCCCTTCGGCCCGTACAGCCAGAGCCTGGTGGAGCTCCTGCGCAGTCCGGCTGTGGCCGTGCCCCACAGCCTGGCCGGACAGCTGGAATACATCCGTCTGCACTGGGGCAACTGGCTCGGGGAATACCTCGTCCGCCTGCTGGGCGGCCTGGACTTTCTGCAGGAAGAGGAGAAAGCGGCCATTTTCAACCTGGGCGGCGGCCCGGGTCCCGGCCCCGCGTCCGGCCCGGATTTCTCTGGCCTGAGTGGAGAGGCCGAACGCTACAGCCCGGACCGGGACTGGATGCCGCGCCTCGTACTGATCGCGAAAAACGCCTATGTCTGGCTCGACCAGATTTCCAGGGCGGCGGGTACCACTCTCACCCGGCTCGACCAGATTCCGGATTCGGAGCTCGACCGGCTTGCGAACGCGGGTTTCACCGGCCTATGGCTCATCGGCCTGTGGGAGCGCAGCCGGGCTTCGCGCCGGATCAAACAGCTCTGCGGCAATCCGGAGGCCCTGGCCTCGGCCTATTCTCTGTTCGATTACCGGATCGCCGACGACCTGGGAGGCGAAGCCGCCTTCTGGGACCTGCGGAACCGTGCGATGATGCGCGGCATCCGCATGGCCAGCGACCTGGTGCCCAATCACATGAGCATCGATTCGATCTGGATGACGGAACACCCGGAACGCTTCGTGTCCCTCGACTACAGCCCCTTTCCCTCCTATTCCTTCGACGGTCCGGATCTCTCGGAGGACGGCCGGACGGGCATCTACCTGGAGGACCACTACTACAGCCGCAGCGACGCGGCCGTGGTGTTCAAGCGCGTGGACCGGGCCACCGGATCGGTCCGCTACGTGTACCACGGGAACGACGGCACCAGCATGCCGTGGAACGACACCGCCCAGCTCGACTACCTGAGGCCGGACGTGCGCGAGGCGATGATCGGCGCCATTCTGCATGTGGCCCGCATGTTCCCCATCATCCGTTTCGACGCGGCCATGACCCTCGCGAAAAAACATTTCCACCGCCTGTGGTTTCCCGAACCCGGGACGGGCGGGGCCATCCCGTCCCGGTCCGATTTCGGCATGACGAAGCCGCAGTTCGACGCGGCCATGCCCGAGGAGTTCTGGCGCCAGGTCGTGGACCGCGCGGCCGCGGAAGCGCCGGACACGCTCCTGCTGGCCGAAGCGTTCTGGCTGATGGAGGGGTATTTCGTGCGCACACTCGGCATGCACCGGGTGTACAACAGCGCGTTCATGAACATGCTCCGCGACGAGGACAACGCCAAGTACCGGGCCGCGATACGGAGCACCCTGGAGTTCGATCCGGAGATCCTGAAGCGGTACGTGAACTTCATGAACAACCCGGACGAACGCACAGCCGTGGACCAGTTCGGAAACGGCGACAAATATTTCTG
>CAZNXX010000038.1:11889-17260 GCA_964577095.1 uncultured bacterium
GCACGTTACCCGGCCTGCCGATGTTCGGACACGGCCAGATCGAGGGATTTTCCGAGAAGTACGGAATGGAGTACCGGAAGGCGTACTGGGACGAAACCCCGGATGAGTCCCTGGTCAGCCGGCACGGGCGCGAAATATTCCCGCTCCTGCACAGGCGGCACCTGTTCGCTGGCGTGGAACATTTCCTGCTCTTCGACTGCATCGACGCCGACGGCCGCGCCGCGGAGAACGTGTTCGCCTATACCAACCGGTCCGGACCGGACCGGGCGCTGGTGCTGGTCCACAACAAATACGAGCACGCGTCCGGGTGGATACGGGAGTCCTGCCCGGTGTCCTTCGCGTCCGCGGACGGGAAGCGGCTCGGCCGCAGGACTTTGGCCGAGGGGCTGGGTTTATCGGACCGTCCGGAGCAATACTGCGTCTACAGGGACGCGGTCGGCGGACTGGAATACATCCGCAGCTGCGCGGACGTCCACAGGCGCGGGTGGCGCGTGGACCTGCACGCGTACGAACGCCGCGTGTTTCTCGATTTCCGGGAGGTCACGGACGGACCCGGCGCGCCCTGGGCCGAGCTGTCCCGGCTGCTGAACGGCCGCGGCGCGGCCGACATCGGATCGGAAATGCGGCATCTCTTCATCCGCCCCGTGACCGAGAGCCTGGAGGCGATTCTCAACGCGGATACGTTCCGGAGTATCCTGGACGGACGCGGCGGACCGAAGGATCCGGCCTGGATGAATGGACTGGCCGGACGCACGGCCGCGTTCCTCGCCCTCTGGGCCGAAAAGACAGGCGCCGGCGGAGGAACGGAAACGGCCGCGGCTGAAACCATGAAGCGCGTCCGTGCAGTGATCAAGTGGATCGCGGACGGGAACCGTCCCGCGTCCAGGGCCGCGGGTACGCGGAGGAAACCGGCCGGAAACGCCGCGGTCCGAAAACGTGTTCAGGCGTTCCTGGGCGCGGACCCCAGGCGGCCGGCCTTGCTTTTTTCCTGGGCCGTGCTCCACAGGCTGGGGTCCGTGACGGACGCCGGCCGCTGGCCCGAGGCCGGCAGGCGGGCCCTGGACGAATGGCGTTTCGGTGAAGTCGTGTCTCGAATGCTGCAGGGTCTCGGCGAATCCGGGGAGGACGCATGGAAATCCGTCACCGAGCTGAGAATGCTCATCCGCTTCTCGGACTGGGCGGGCGGGATGGAAGGCGCGTCCGTGTCCGGACTGCTGGCCGGCCTGCTGGAAGACGGCGCGGCCCGGGATTTCCTCAAAATCAACCGGTTCCGCGACATCGACTGGTTCAACAAGGAGGCGTTCGAGGAGACAGCGGACTGGCTGCTGACATTGGAGGCAGTGGAATGCGAATCCGCAGGAACAGCCGCCGCTTTTCGCAGGCTTTCCGACGCGCATCGGATAGTCCGCGGCCTGGACGCGGCCATGAAACGGTCGGAGTTTCAGGTGGAGAGACTGCTGGAGGCGGCGGGGGCCGTGGCAGGGCCGGTAGGTCCGAAAAAGTTAAAAAAGAAATCACCGAAGCCGAAAAAAGCCGCCAGTCGAACCCGATCCGTCAAGGCTCCGAAAAAACGCGCATCAAAGAAAGTTAAAGCGAAGACGAAAACGGCTGAGACGAAAGGGAAAACGAGAAAGAAAAAGTAGCCCATGGCTTGGTAGCCCATGGCTTGGTAGCCCATGGCTTCAGCCATGGGATGAATATCAATCCAGAAGAAAATGGAAACCGATTTATCGGTTTCCGGATTCCATGGAAACCGTTGAAACGGTTTCGGGAAATCTTCTCTATCATTGATTCCCACGACTGAAGTCGTGGGCTGAGGTCGTGGGCTGAGGTCGTGACCCCAGGTCGTGGGCTGAAGTCGTGAGCTGAGGTCGCGGGCTGAGGTCGCGGGACATTCAACATTTACATCTCTGGACGCGGAGGCGGGAGCCTCCGCCGGGAGAAAATCGATCTGTCCCGGCCAGCAGGAAAGGCCACGGCTACCATGTCCTCTCTTCTCTCCAAAAAAACGCGGCCTGCCTTCAATTACAAAAATAAATCTAATCGATTGGTCCCGCGCAGCGGGAAATGCCGCGGCTACCGCCTCATACCATTAAATTTAAACTCAAATTTTTCCCAGACTGCTTTTCATCACCCACCCCACCTTGCCGTCCGGGAGCACGATTTCGACCCAGTCCCCGGATTCGCGGTCCAGCCTCACCTTGGTGCCCTCGTGCAGGGAGAAAGACTCCACGCTGTCCTGTCCGCCCGGCGCGCTCATGACATCCACTTTGGCCGCAAGAATCACGGCCTCGATCGTGGATCGGTCGGACAGGACGCGGCCCAGCCAGAGCAGTCCGGCAACGACAAACAGAACACCGAACAGCACCGCGCCGCGGTACCCGTTCACGGCCAGGAACCGCCTCCGGGAGAGGAGAAAGAAGATGGCGCCCGCGACCGCCAGGCCGAAAAAGCCGATGGTCATCATCGCCCAGGCTGAAACCGGGAGACTTCGGACCGCGGACCGCGACAGCCGGAGGGGCAGGAATTCGGACCGCGTCTCCACCCTGTCCACCACGCGGAGATTGGCCATGAGGAGATTGGCCTTCAGGTCCTCATCCGACGGCATGAACCGCCGCGCCTTTTCGTAGTATAGCACCGCGGCGCCGGTGCGGCCGAGCTTATAGGCGCAATTGCCCATGTTGAAATACAGCGGCCCGTTCTCGAAACCCTGATCCAGGATGCGCCCGTACGCGGCGAGCGCAGAGTCGAACTGACCCGCCTGGTACAGCGCATTGCCCTGCCGGAACGCTTCCCCGAGGGAGGCGTCCCCGCCGACGCCGGCCCGCGCCGGAACCGCGGAAGCTCCGAATGCCGCGACCGTGACAACCGCAACCGCGGCGGACCGGACGCTCCGGAAAGCGTGGAGCCGTCCGCCGGCCCGGGTCCGGAACATGGATCTCATCTCAGCTCCCTTTCCAGTCTCGACACCGCTTTCTCCGCTTCGCTGTAAAATGCCTTCATCTCTTCCGTGGTGGCGGTTTCCGGCGAAAACCGTTTCATGTCGCAGGTGTCCAGGCAGGCGAAAACTGACTGTATGGTCTCCGGCCGGACGCCCCGTTGGGACAGCCGGGCGGTCACGTCCTCGGACAGCATGCCCGCCTCCGCGATGTTGAGCTTGTCCCCGAGAAATCCCTGAATACCCTTCGCCGCCTCGGCGTAAAAGGCCTTCTGGGTTTCCGGCTTCATCAGACCCGCGGCCGCGGCCAGCCGCTTGCGGACGGCGCGCGACGCGCGCGAACCCCTGGCGTACGCGACGTCCACGGCGAGCCGATCCAACTTTCTGCGCCTTGCCAGGGCGGCCGCGAGGCCGGCCAGCGGGAGCCCGAAACCGATCCAGAGCGCGGTGGGCGGAACAGCCGCGGCCCCGGCCCCGCGGAACGGAACGTCCGCGGTCTTGATGAAACGGATGTCCTGGCCGACGAGCCGGACCTCCTCCTTGGACAGGCCGGTCACGGCCGGTCCCGCGTACCCTCCCCCGGCGCCCTGCTCCACGCGGAGCTGGATCGCTTCCGTGGATACAATCCGGTAGGCGGCCGCGGACGCGTCGAAATAACTCAGCCGCACCGGCGGGAGCGTCTCGTCCCCGACGGCCCTGGGGATGAGGACGTATTCGAAGGTCCTCCGTCCCGATATGCCCGCGCCCGAACGGGTGACGGTTTCGGACGTCTTGGGCGGATACACCTCGAAATCGGACGGGAACACGATTTCCGGGGCCGGAATCTGCCTGATGTTGCCGTCGCCCTCCACGGTCACCTTGTAGGTGATCGCCTCGTTGGTCTTCACGTCCCGCTTGTCCGCGGTGGCGCTGATCCGGAACCGGCCCGTGAGGCCGCTGAACCCGGCGGGCTTTCCGGTCTCGGGAAACGGCTGCACCTCGATGGAAATCGGTTTGGAGCGGATCTGGCGGCGCACCGTCTTTCCGCCGAAGAAGAACGAATCGTCGAAGAAATCGGCGAACGGGTCGCGTGACCGGGAACGCACGTGCACGTCGCAGTCGAGCACCAGCGGATCGACCGCGCGCGTGCCCGATCCCATGGGGAAAAGCGCGGTCCTGCGGACCGTGGCCACCGTGTACTGTTTGCCGTCGAGCGTTTCATGCGAAGTCTGGAGCTGCTGCGGCATGTCGAAATCCTCGGCCCAGAACCCGGCCGTGGCCGGCATTTTGGAGACGGACAGGTTGGCCACATTCACGCGCGTGTAGAGCTTGTAGGTGACGATCACGGGCTCGTTCGGATAAACCTTCCTCCGGTCCACGGAAGCCCGCAGAAAGAGGTCCCCTTCCGCGGGTCCCTCGCCCTGCCCCTGCGGGGCCGCCTGGCCTGGAGCGGCCTGCCCGGGCGCCGCGCTCCGGGCCTGCGTCTGGCCCTGACCCTGCGCCCCCGCGGCCATGACCTCGAAATCGATGGCCGCGGACGAAACGGCCTTTCCGCCGGCTGTTACGGTCACGGGCGGAATCTGGAATTTTCCGACTGCGGTCGCGACATAATAGCATTGAAAAACCTTGGAGGTGGACATCCGCCCGTTCACGAAGGAGATATTCTGGGAGGATCCGCTTCCGAGAAAAGAGGCGAACGCGCCGATCGCGGGCAATTCCGGGTCCGGGGCGGAATTCGCGCCCTTCCCCGAGATCTCGATGGAAAGCGTGAAGCGCTCGTTCAGCGCCACGGCATTCCGGTCCACGGAAGTCGTCACCGTGAAGTCCTGGCCCGCGAGACCGGCTGCGGCCAGTGTGCCCGCGAGCGCGAGCGCCGCGATCCGTTGTGCAGTCGTCATGCCGTCACCAATCCTTGTCGACCCCGGCCCCCGAGGCCCGCACGGTCTTCTTCTGTTTGTCTTTCTGGTCCTCGTTCATCGCCTTGAGAATCTGCTCGGCCTGTTCCTTTGACATCTCTTTTTCCCGCTGCTCCCCGGACTGCTGTTCCTGCTGCTGATTTTGCTGCTGCTCCTGCTGATTCTGCTGGTCCTGGTCCTGGTTCTGATTCTTCTGCTGTTCCTGTTGCTGCTGCTGTTGCTGTTGTTGCTGCTGCTGGTTCTGCTGATCCTGCGGCTGGGGCTGGGCGTTCTCCTTGAGCTTGTTGCGGACATATTCCAGGTTGTATTTGGCGTCCTGGTCGTCCGGGTTGAGCTTGAGCGCCTCCTGATAGGCCGCGATGGCCTCGGGCCATTTGTTCGTGCGGTACAGCGCGTTGCCGATGTTGTAATACGCCTGAGACTGGATTCGGGCGTCCTTCACGGACAGGGTTTTCTGGAACGATTCGAGCGCCTTGTCGTAACCCTTCATCTGATAGGCCGCGTCCCCGAGATTGAACTGAATCACGGGCGAACCGGG
>CAZNXX010000038.1:17360-21570 GCA_964577095.1 uncultured bacterium
CCTTCATCTGATAGGCCGCGTCCCCGAGATTGAACTGAATCACGGGCGAACCGGGAGCGTCCAGCAGGGCGTCCTGGTACCGGTTGCGGGCCTGGTCATATTTTTTCTCGTTATACAGCCCGTTTCCCTGCTTCACCTTGCCCCGTCCGGGCTGAGACTGAGCGGGAATGGGAAGCAGAATCGTTGTGAGTATTACCGCCCATAACGCTCCCTCGGCTGAAGCCGGGAGGCTCCGATGAAATTGATGCTCTTTCCTCATGCCCGCGACCGCCTATTCAAAACGTCCCTTCCATTCCTTCTTCACCCGCCTGCGTTCAGGAATTAAGGCCTCCACGAAAAGCAGAATAATCGCGATCGCCAGCGGAATCTGGAACCTTTCCTCGAACTGGGTGTACTGCATGGACGACAGGGACTTCTTCTCCATCTTCCGGACTTCCTCGTAGATCCGGTCCAGCTCCACCTCGGCCGGAGTGGCGCGGTAGTATTTGCCGCCCGTTTCGAGCGCGATTTTCTCGAGCGTCACCTCGTCGAGCCGGGTCATCACCACCTGCCCGCTCCTGTCCTTCTTGAACCCGGCAGGCCCCTCGCCGGTCGGGATGGGCACGCCGTCGGGCGATCCGAGCCCCACCGTGTAGATGACCACGCCCTGCTTCGCGGCCTCCTTCGCGGCCTCCATCGGGTCTCCGGCGTGGTCCTCGCCGTCGGTGATGAGCACGAGCACCTTGTGCTTGCGCTCCTGGTCCGAAAAACACCCCACCGACGCCTCGATCGCGGCCTTCACGGCCGTCCCGGGCACCGGGATGAGGTCCGGTGTCATGGCGTCGAGGAACATCTTCGCGGCGCCGTAATCGAGGGTCAGCGGGCACTGCACGAAGGCTTTTCCGGCGAAAGCCACCAGCGCGACGCGGTCGCCTTCGAACTTGTCGATCATCGAGGCGATCTCGTGCTTGGCCTTCTCGAGCCGGTTGGGCTTGATGTCCTCGGCCATCATCGACTGCGAGACGTCCATGGCCACGACAATGTCCTGGCCCACCCGCTTCACCGTTCTCAGCTTGGTCCCGAACTGCGGCCGGGCCAGGGACAGGACGAGAAAAACCGCGGCCGAAGCCGCGAGAACGGCTTTCCAGACCTGGCGCGTGCGGCTGACCGACGCGGTCAGCAGGGCGACAAGCGACGGATTGCCGAAGCGTTCCAGGTCGCGACGCTTGCGCCGGAAGGCGGCCCAGAAGAAAACCGCCAGGCCGGGCGCGAGAACGAGGAGCCACAGAAAATGTTCATGGAAAAATCGAAACACAGCCGTCTCCCGATCAGGGTATTTTCCGGAACCGCGTGTGGCCCAGGAGGATCTCGGCGAGCAGGAGAAGCAGGCCGGCCGCGGCGAAGAATCCGAACCACTCCGAATACCGGGTGTATTCCTTCACCTTGATCTCGGTTTTCTCGAGTTTGTCGATCTCGCGGTAGATGGATTCGAGGCTGTTCCGGTCGGTGGCCCGGAAATACCGGCCGCCGGTCAGGTCCGCGATCCCGCGGAGCGACTCCTCGTCGACATTGACCTGCATGGGCTGGTAGCGCCGGCCGAAGAAGGGGTCGTCGACCGGGAACATGGCCACTCCCCGCGTGCCCGCGCCGATCGTGTACGTCCGGATGTCGAAAGCCTGCGCCATCTGCGCGGCGGTCAGAGGGTCGATCTGGCCCCGGTTGTTCTGTCCGTCCGTGAGCAGGACGATGACCTTCGATTTCGCCTCGCTGGACCGGAGCCGGTTCACCGATGTCGCCAGGCCCATGCCGACCGCGGTGCCGTCCTCGATCATCCCGACCGAGACGCGGTCGAGGAATTCGATCAAAATGCCGTAATCCGTGGTCAGCGGGCACTGGGTGTACGCCTCGCCCGCGAAGACCACCAGCCCGATGCGGTCGTGCTTCCGGCCCTGGATGAACGCCCGGGCCACAGCCTTGGCCGCGTCGACGCGGTTCGGCCGGATGTCCTCGGCCAGCATGGTGCTCGACACGTCCAGCGTGAGCACGATGTCCACGCCCTCGGTGATCACCTCCTCGCCCTTCACGCCGGACTGGGGCCGGCTGAACGCGATCACGAGAAGGGCCAGGCCGAGCAGGCGCGCGACGAACAGGGCCTGCCGCGCCAGAGGCGCGCGGCCCTGGGGGATGGCCTTCAGGCTGCCGATGTGCGAGAACCGGATGGCGCCGGTCCAGGCGCGCCGCTTCCGGAAATGCCACCAGCCGAGCAGGGCCACCGGCAGGAGCAGCAGGAGAAACCAGGGATCGACGAAGCGAAGCTGCATGGCTCAGGATTCCATTCGATCGGACCGGGCCGGCTCCGGACCGGGTTCAGGGGCGGCCGCACCGCCGCCGTCCGCCGCGGCCCGGCCTTCAGCCGCGTGTCCGCTGTTCGCGACGGGGTCCGCCGTTCCTGGGACTGCGGACGGTCCGGCTTCCGGGGCGGTCTCGGCGGCCGCGGGCGCGAGCTCGATTTTGGTCCGGTTCACGAGTTCGTAGGCGGCTTTCACGGCATCGTCCAGCTCTGCGTCCGAGGGGACGTGCTTGGCGAATTTGACGAGGTCGCAGCCGTGGAAAAAGCTCCCGAACAGCGCGAAGACGTCCGCGTCCAGACCCGCACGCGACAGCCCGTCGAGCACCTCGGTCGTGGTCATTTCCATGGCCACCACGAAATAACGGCCCCCGATGTACCGGCGTACGATCTCGGTGAGCTCCACGACAAAGGCCATGGTTTCGCCGCGGGCCCTCAGGTCCGAAGCGGTCAGGCGGTCGAGCGCCTCGAGCGCGATTTCATGGGGCGGCCGCTGCGGCTCGACCCTCACGGGAAGAATGCTTTTGCCTGCCTTCCAGCGGCGGACCAGGATGACCCCGGCGATCAGGGCCGCCAGAACAGCCAGCGCCGCGGCGATGCGGAGGCTGAGCCGCTTCCAGTCGAGCGGTATTTCAAGGGGCGGCTTCACGTCGCGGATGTCGCCCGCCTCGCTCGGTTTCATGCTCTCCACCACGATGCGGATGCCCGGCGTGGCGATGACCCGCGGCACTGCGGTTGTGTCCGCGGCAGGCCGGTAGGCCACCGGCAGGGGCGGGATGACGAATTCTCCGGTCAGGAAGGTGGAGATCGTGTACCGGAATTCCGAGACGACGACCCCGTCCTTTTCCTTCGGCTCGGCCACGTCGTACGCGCGCACTTCGAAGCCGCCGAGATTGGCGCCCGTGCCCGGCGTGGCCACGGCGATGTCCTTCGGATGGGACACCGTGACTGTGTACCGGATGAGGTCGCCGATGGTGATGCGCGACCTGTCCACGGCCGAGGCCGCGGTCACCGACGGCTCCGGGTCCGCGGCCGGGCAGAGTCCGGCGAAGACGGTAATCCCCGCCAGGAGAAACGGAATCAAACGCGCCCGAAGACCGGACATCATTCCACCCTGTCGTCGTAGACGCGGACGCCCTCGGCCGCCATCATGCGGCTGATCAGGGCCTGCACCGCTTCGTTCTGTTTCTCCGCGGCCGCGTCCTGTTCCACCTGCTTCCGGACCTCCTCGAGGGGCTTCTGGCGCTTCACTTTCCCGTCCGCGCCCTTCTCGGCGTACCGGTCGAGGTTGGCTTTGTAGTACAGCTGGACGTCTCCGGCCGATAGCCGAACCCGGGGGCCGACTTCCTGTTCCAGGTATTTCTGCACCATGACGCTCCGCTTCGCCTGAAACGCGGCGTCCTGCACGTCCGCATCGCGTTCCAGGCCCTTGCGCTGGGCCGCGCCGTAAAACAGCTCGGAGACGATGTACTGCCTGAGGAACTCCAGCCGCCCGGATTTCGTCTCGAACGCGCCGCGCATCTGGGCCGGAAGCCTCGATATCTCGTGTTTCAGGTCCGCGGCCGTGACCGGCCGGTCCCCGATCTGCGCGACCACGGCGGACGCGTCCGCGGGGGATCCGCCGGACGTCTTTGGGGATCCGGACAACGCCGTGGCCTCTTCGAGCGCCTGCTTCGCCTCTCCTGAACGATTGAGCCGCTCGAGGCAGGCCACGATGCGGCGATCCACTTCAGGCATCAGGGTCTTTTCAGGTGTCAGGTGCTTGATGCGAAGGTAGGCGGCCAGGGCGTTCTCGTAGTCGTGCAGGCGCTCGAAATAGAGACCGGCCATGACATAGGTGACGTTCGCCTTCTCCGCGTCGCTCAGGCGCGCCGTGTCGAGGTA
>CAZNXX010000039.1:0-13069 GCA_964577095.1 uncultured bacterium
TCGAACTGGCCGTCGGTCTGGAACTGTTCCGAGTTGCGGACGAAATCCGGCGGCGCATTGCGCATGAAAAAGACCACTTCTTCCGGAGAGGCGGTGATGCCCTGGCTCTCGACCTCGTGCGCCATCAGTTTCTCGCGCACGACCTGCTGCCAGACCTGGTCGCGGATCTGGTTCCGCCTGTATTCCGTCAGGTCCTCGATCTTCTCCTGCTCGCGCACGCGTCTGTATTCATCGTCCAGCATCTGCGCGAACTGCTGGTAAGAGATGTTTTCACCGTTGATCGATCCGACGATGCCCTTCTCGGTCACGTCCCCGCGGCGCTCGAATCCGCCCATTCCCCAGCTGAAAATGATGGTGCCGATGAACGCCAGCGCCACGATCCACATGATGATCTTCATGTTGTTGCGGAGAGTCTGCATCATAAGGCCTGCATCTCCTATGCTAATTCACTAAAAACCAAGATGTTTTGAACTTTCAATTTAATATATCAGGGCCTGAAAAGCAAGGTAATTCTTGACATTATAAGGGGGAATGGGTATATTCAAAACGGTTGCGAGTTCCGTGTTCCGTGTCTCGAGTTGTGATTTTCTCGCGAAATCCTGATTTTCAGTTGACTTGCGGCTCATGCCGGATGGTCAATACAGGTATCCGATTATGTTATCACTTTTGACCCGGAACTCGGAACCCGGAACCCGGAACGATTCGTGATCACAATCCCACCCTCTAGATTCGGTCCACTCCCATGCCCGATTTCGAGCTGATTTCCCCTTTCAAGCCGAAAGGCGACCAGCCCAGAGCCATACGGGAACTGGCGGACGGTCTGGAGCGAGGCGACCGGTTCCAGACCCTGCTCGGCGTCACGGGATCCGGCAAGACCTTCACTCTGGCCAGCGTGGTCGCGCGGCTCAACCGGCCCACTCTGGTCATCTCGCACAACAAGACCCTGGCCGCCCAGCTCTACGGCGAATTCAAGTCCTTTTTTCCCAACAACGCCGTGGAATACTTCGTCAGTTACTACGATTACTACCAGCCCGAAGCCTACGTCCCCAGCAGCGACACCTACATCGAGAAGGACACATCGATCAACGACGAGATCGACCGTCTCCGCTTGAAGGCGACCAGCAGCCTGCTCGAGCGCAGGGACGTGCTCATCGTGGCGTCGGTGTCGTGCATCTACGGGCTCGGTTCCCCGACCGATTTCAGGAACCTTCTGCTGTTCCTGGAGAAGGGCGTCGAGGCGGACCGCCGGGCGGTGTTCGAACGCCTCATCGACATCCACTACACACGGAACGACCTGGACTTCAGGCGGGGGACGTTCCGCGTGCGGGGCGACACGCTCGAAATCTTTCCCGCGTACGAGGAGATCGCCTTCCGGGTGGAGATGTTCGGCGACACGGTGGAGCGGATCTGCGAGATACGGCCGCTGACCGGTGAAGTGATCCGCGAACGGGAGAAGATCGCGGTGTACCCGGCCAAGCATTTCGTGACCACGGCGCCCAAGCTCGAGGCGGCTGTCGGCGCCATCGAGGCCGAATTGAAGGAGCGGCTCGAAACGCTGCGCGGACAGGGCAAGCTCCTCGAGGCCCAGCGGCTGGAGATGCGCACCCGCTACGACCTCGAGATGATGCAGGAGATCGGGTACTGCAGCGGCATCGAGAATTACTCCAGGCACATGGCCGGCCGCAGCCCCGGCGAGCGGCCGGAATGCCTGCTCGATTATTTCCCGAAGGACTTCCTGCTGATCCTCGACGAATCGCACGCCACCGTCCCCCAGATCCGGGCGATGTACAACGGCGACCGCGCCCGCAAGGAGACGCTGGTCGAATTCGGCTTCCGCCTCCCGTCCGCGCTGGACAACCGTCCGCTGAAGTTCGAGGAATTCGAGGCCATGATTCCGGCCGTGATTTTCGCCTCCGCGACCCCGGCCGATTACGAGCTGGAAAAGAGCGGGGGCGTGGTGGTCGAACAGATCATCCGTCCGACCGGCCTGACGGATCCGGAGGTCGTGGTGCGGCCCTCCGCGAACCAGATCGACGACCTGGTCGCCGAAATCCGGAGCCGGACGGCGCGGAAGGAACGGGTGCTGGTCACGACCCTGACCAAGCGCATGGCCGAGGACCTGTCGGACTACCTCGCGGAGCTGGACATCCGCGTCCGGTATCTGCATTCGGAGATCGACGCCCTCGACCGCGTCGACATCATCCGCAGTCTCCGCCTGGCCGATTTCGACGTGCTCGTGGGCATCAATCTGCTGCGCGAGGGGCTCGACCTGCCGGAAGTGTCGTTGGTCGCGATTCTCGACGCGGACAAGGAGGGTTTTCTGCGTTCGGCCCGGTCACTGATGCAGATCGCCGGACGCGCCGCCCGCCACCTGAACGGAACCGTGATTCTCTACGCGGACCGGGAGACGGATTCGATCCGCTTTCTGCTGGACGAAACCGCCCGGAGGCGCGGCCTGCAGGCCCGGTACAACGAGGCCAACGGCATCGTCCCGGAGACGGTGTACAAGAGCGTGCAGGACATCCTGTCCGCCACCGCGGTGGCCGATTCGAACGCCGCGGAGCCGGAGGCCGGGGAGGGATTCAAGGGCCTGGGCGCGGCCGAACGCGAGGATCTGCTTTCGACGCTCACGGCACAGATGCGGCTGGCCGCGGAACAGCTTGAATTCGAGCGCGCGGCGGAATTACGCGATGAAATCGACCGGATTCAGGGGATGAAGAAGAAACCGGCCGCGTCCGGCGCTTTCCGGTATTCAAGGAGAAAGAAATGAACGTGCTGGTTGTCGGCGGCGGCGGGCGGGAGCATGCGCTGGTCTGGAAAATCTCCAGGAGCCCCTACACCGAGAGGATTTTCTGCGCGCCGGGCAACGCGGGGATCGCGGAGCTGGCGGAGTGCGTGGACATTCCGGTCACGGACGTCAAGGGGCTCGTGCAGTTCGCGGAAAAGAACAGTGTCGAGCTGACCGTGGTCGGTCCGGAACTTCCCCTGAGCCTCGGGCTCGTCGACGCCCTGTCGAAGCGCGGCCTGACCGCGTTCGGCCCGACGAAGAAGGCGGCGCAGGTGGAGGGGAGCAAGGCCTACGCGAAATCCCTGATGGTCCGGTTCGGCATTCCCACGGCCGCGTACAAGGAGTTCACGAAGCCGGAACCGGCTCTGGAACACCTCATGAAAGCGGCGTATCCCCTGGTGATCAAGGCGGACGGCCTGGCCGAAGGCAAGGGCGTGCTGATCTGCGACCGCCGGGAGCAGGCGCTGGACGGACTGGACCGGATCATGCGGCGCCGGGATTTCGGGGACGCGGGCAGGAAGCTCATCGTCGAGGAGATGCTCATCGGCGAGGAAGCCTCGGTTCTGGCCCTGACGGACGGCGAGAAAATCGCGCTGCTGCCGTCGGCCCAGGATCACAAGGCCGTTTTCGAGGGCGACCGGGGCCCGAACACGGGCGGCATGGGCGCGTACGCGCCCGCGCCGGTCATGACGCCGCGGCTGCTGAAGACGGTCCGCGAGTCGGTGTTCGTTCCCATGATCGCGGGCATGCGCGGCATGGGCATTCCGTACCGCGGCGTTCTGTACGCGGGCCTGATGATCACGCAATCCGGCCCCAAAGTGCTCGAATTCAACTGCCGTTTCGGGGATCCGGAGACCCAGGCCATCCTGCCGCTGGTGAAGACCGATCTGGTGGATCTCATGATCGAATGCGCCGAGGGAAGGCTCAAGAATGAAAGCGTGGAACTCGAGGCGGGTTCGTCGGTCTGCGTGGTGATGGCGTCGGGCGGGTACCCGGGCCCGTACGAGAAAGGGAAGGCGATACAGGGACTGCGCTCGATTCCTGCGGATGTCCGCGTGTTCCACGCCGGGACGAAACGGAAGGATGGGGACACGGTCACCTCGGGCGGACGCGTGCTCGGCGTCACGGCCGCGGCCGAATCCATCGAACAGGCGATCGGGAAAGCCTATCAGGCGGTGGGACGCATCACGTTCGACGGCGCGTATTACCGCAAGGACATCGGCCACCGGGCCCTGAAGCGGAAGCCGTAGGAGGCGCGGTCCGGTCCGCGGGGACCGGCCGCCGGGATTCACCGGCGTTGTGCGCGGTCAGTCGCTCCTGACCAGGAGGCACTCGCAGCCGAAGGTCCAGAATTCCCTCAACACCGGCCAATTCCACGCGCGCCGGGCGGGGATTCCGAAACGAAGCGCGTACACGGGGCGGAATAAAAACAGGTCCCGGACGACCGGACGGAAGCCCGCGTCCCGGATCAGCCGGTCGAACGCGCGGATGGAAAGCCCGTTTCTGAAATTCAGGGCCGCGTATTTTGGGATATGCGGATATTCGCCCAGGCCGCGGCCGAGGCCGCGTATCCAGGATTCGGGCAGCAGGTGGAGCCAGGGCCAGAAACGGAGAACGCTTTTTCCGTTCTGGTGGTGCCCGCCGAACGGCGAGAAACGGGGCGGGAAGGAAACGTACACGTATCCCCCCGGTTCGACGAGATCGCGCAGGTTCCGGAACGCGGCTTTCCGGTCCGGCACGTGCTCGATCACGTCGCGCAGAACGACCACGCCGAACGGCGCGTCGAAACGCCGGACGACCGAGGGATCGGTGATGTCGCCGACGGTCAGGTCCAGGCCCGGATGCAGGGATCGGGACAGATCCACGCGCGAGGATTCGAGTTCCAGTCCCGCGGGCCGCATGCCGAGACCGGTCAGCGCGGCGAGGAATCCCCCTTCCGCGCAGCCGACCTCCAGGACGCGGCGGCCGCGGAAACCGGGCACGTGGCGTTCCAGGTAGGGGATGAGGTAGGATTCCGCGTGACTTTTCTGCTCGGTGAAATGTTTTTCGGACATGCCTAATGTTAGCCAATCGGATCCGTAAATTCAAGTAAAAACCGCGCCGGTGAAACGGTGACGCCCGATGACCGGGCGGCCGGACCGGGGGAGAAACCGCCATGCGCAATCGGTCGGGTGAAAACAGCAGTGAAAAGGTCGGTGAAAACGCGAAAAGTCCGGATCGCCGCGCGTTTCTCAAAGCCGCGGGTCTCGCGGGCGCGGCGCTCGTGCTCGGACGTCCGGATTCCCTGGCGCAGAACCCGGCGCCGGAGCGCATCGCCACCAATGTCGCGGACGTCCTGAAAATCCCCAGAACCCGGCTTTCCCTGCCCGGTCTGTTTCCCGGACGCGTGGTCGAGGCCCGCGCCGCGGACCTGCCGGTCGCGGGCGGGAGGAGCGGCACGAAGCAGGTGAGCCTGCTCTTTGAGAAGGGGCTGGAGGCGCTGACCGGACGTTCCGCAGACGCGAGTTTCGGCCTCTTCTTCTCCCCGGACGACGTGGTCGGCATCAAGGTGAATCCCGTCGGCGCCGGATTGATCAGCACGCGGCCGGAAACCGTGGAAACCGTGATCGCCTGGCTGGCGCGCAACGGCCTGCCGAAATCGAACATCGTCATCTGGGATCGTTTCGACTATATGCTCAAGGACGCGGGCTTCACGCAGGAACGCTTCCCCGGTGTCGCGATCGAAGGGCTTCAAACCATGGACGAGGCCGCGGCTGAGGGGAAGAAAGCGGACCATTCCGGGTGGCGGCTGCCGGACGGGACGCACGTCAGCGCGGGCCGGTTCGACCCCGACCGGTATTACTGGGCGGACGTCGAGGCGGAAAAGGACGACGCCACGCTGAACCAGCACGTGTTCACCGGCAGGCATTCCTATTTCGGAAAGCTGGTCACTTCGCGTCTCACCAAAATCATCAATATTCCGGTTTTCAAGAACTGCGGCAACGGCATTTCCATGGCGACGAAGAACATCGCGTACGGATCGATCTGCAACACGGGGCGGCTGCACAAGCCCCTGTTCTTCGACGTGTGCGTCGAGGTGCCCGCCTTTCCGGAGATCCGGGACAAGCTGGTGCTGAACGTGACGGACGGCCTGAACGCCCAGTACGACGGCGGGCCGGAAGCGGCGGCGGCATTCATCTGGCCCATGAACACCCTCTTCGTCGGCACCGATCCCTTCGCCATGGATTCCGTGTGTCACGGCATCATGGTCGCCAAGCGAAAGGCCATGGGCGTGACCGTGAACGAGCATCCCAGGTTCACGGAGTATTTCCGGTACGCCGAACGGCTGGGCCTGGGCGTCACGGATCCAGGCCGGCGCGATCACGTCCGGGTGGAGGCCTGAACGTGGCCGGTCGATCCGCCGGGTCCGTCACGCGGACTCTGTTTCTCATGGCGTTCGTCCTGTCCGCGGCGTGTCTGGAATTCTCCGGGAACGCGTCCGGATCGGACGAACCGGATCCAATGATTCCTCCGGACGGTTTTTTGAAGGGCTGGAAGAAGGACGGGGCCGTGAGGCAATTCGGCCCTTCCGACCTGACGTGGCACATCAACGGCGGGGCCGAGCTGGTGCTCGAATTCGGATTCGAGGCGCTATTCGTTCAGCATTACAGCCGGGGAGACGCCGACCTGTCGTTCGAGCTGTATCGCATGTCGGGTCCCGAGGCTTCGCTCGGGCTGTACCTGGCGCGGGGCGGCGCGATGCCGGATTCCGGTTCCGGGGCTTCAGGAAAGGATGCGTCTGATCCGGAGTGGATCACGGCCAATGCGTCGCAATGGCTGGCCCGCCGGGGGCCCTACTTCCTGGCCATCGAGAATCCGGAAGGCGACCGGACACTCGAGCCTGTCATGAACGATTTGATCCGCGGATCGCTCGGCCGGCTGCCTTCCGGACAACCGCCGCCCATCCTCGGACAGGCGGCGCTGAGGGAATGGATCCCCGGCTCCGTCCGCCTGTTCCGCGGGCCGGTAGCGCTCGAGGCGGCCTATTCATTCGGAACGGGCGACGTATTCGGCCTCAGCGGCGGTTTCGGCGTGTACGGTGGTTGGCGGCAGCCGGACGGGTCGGTCGTCACGCGGTTTCACGTATCCTATGCCGACGAGACGCGGGCGGCGGTTGCCCTGGATTCGCTCCAGGCGCGGCTCGATCCGTCCGTCCGCCTCATCGACGAGTTTGACGGCGGGTTTGTTTTTTCGGACTATGCCGGCGAATACGGGGACGCGCGGCTGGAAGGACAGTCGCTGATCGTCCGGGTTCATCTGATGGGAAAACCGGTCCAGACGGGGAGACCGGATCATCCGGAAGGGTGAAGGAGGAGCCATGATGCGCAGGGATTTCATCAGGTCGGCATTCGCGGGCGGCGCGGGGCTTGCGTTCCTTTCCTGTCTTCGCGGCCGCGGTCGCTCCGTTCTTGCCAGGCGGGAACTGGGGAAAACCGGAGAACGGCTTTCCGTCGTGGGCTTCGGCGGGGTTCTGGTCAT
Source organism: uncultured bacterium (assembly GCA_964577095.1). GTDB lineage: Bacteria > Zhuqueibacterota > QNDG01 > QNDG01 > DTFT01 > JAFGAX01. The sequence continues at coordinate 7,307 of CAZNXX010000039.1, forward strand.
GAACGAGGAACCCGCTGCAGCGGCCCGGATGGTGGCCGAGGCCGTGGACCTGGGCGTGAATTATTTCGACGTGGCTCCCTCGTACGGCAACGCCCAGGAGCGGCTTGGTCCCGCGCTCGAGCCGTTCCGGAAGAATTGCTTTCTCGCGTGCAAGACCACGGAACGGAGCCGGGAGGGATCCCGCAAGGACCTCGAGGAATCCCTCCGCGTCATGCGGACGGATCATTTCGACCTGTACCAACTCCACGCCATGACCACGGACGAGGACGTCGAGAAAGCGTTCGGTTCCGGAGGCGCCCTGGAGACGCTGGTCCGGGCCAGGGAGGAGGGGCTGGTCCGGCATCTCGGTTTTTCGGCGCATTCCGAATCCGCCGCGCTCGCGTGCATGGAACGGTTCGCGTTCGACACGGTCCTGTTCCCGGTCAATTTCCTATGCTGGCACAACGGGGGCTTCGGCCCGGCCGTGGTCGAAGCCGCGACCTCGAAGGGCATGGGGATTCTCGCGCTCAAGTCGCTGGCATCCGGTCCGATCCGCGAGGGGGAGGAGAAGCCGTTCCCGAAATGCTGGTACCGGCCGATCGAGGACGACGTCCTGTCGGATCTGGCCGTCCGTTTCACCCTGTCGCTTCCGGTGACAGCGATGCTTCCGCCCGGCGAGCCGCGCTTTTTCCGGAAGACCGTCGAAATCGCGGCGAAGAACCGGGCCCTGTCCGAATCCGAAGAAGAGCGGGTTCGTAACGCGGCGGCCGGCATCACACCGCTGTTCGCATCGAACGCCGGCAAGGAGAATTGATTTTCATACCGGGACTAATCCCAGGAGGGGACATGTTTCTTCGCATCAAAGTGTTCACGGTGCTGACCATTCTCGCCCTGATCGTCATTTTCATGCTGCAGAACGTTCAGCCGGTGACCATCCGGTTTCTCACGTTCGAACAGCCGGTGCCGCTGATCGGCGTGATCAGCATTCTCGCCCTGGCAGGGTTCGTCGCCGGGTTTCTGACGGGGCTGATGGGAGGACGCAGGCGCAAATAGCTCGGGACCGTCCGGAACGCGCATCCGGCCCGTCCCGGCATCCGGCGCGTCCCGGCATCCGGCGCGGGATGATGTCCCCTCTGTCTGGCGGAACCGGTCCCCTCGATTCCGATTTTCGTTACGAAAAAAAGTGCCGGGCACCTCACAGGTGCCCGGCACTTCACGTTCGATGCGTGGACCGGAATCGTGCACGGACTCCGGTCGACTGGATTCATTTCACATACGTCATCTTTCGAATGAACTGGCCGGTCTTTGATTTCATGAGCAGGAAATACGAGCCGGTTGGAACCCCGTTTCCGCCGTCGTCTTTCGCGTCCCATTCGAATTCGTGGCGTCCCGCGCCCCGGAATCCGTTTGCCAGAATCCGCACCTGACGGCCCGACGCGTCCAGCACCGCGACGCGGACGTCGCCCGCGGCCGGCATTTCGAAGTAGAACCGGGTGGACGGATTGAACGGATTCGGATAATTGTGGGACAGCCAGATCCGTCCGGGAAGCCGCGAGTCGGCCGTCCGCCCGTTCGCCGCGGAGGGAATTGAGGGACACGCGATCGTGAGGTAGCAGAACTCCCGGACCTTGACGAAGATGAACCGGCCGACCGGATCGACGCTTTCCGTTTCGAGCTGGGACCACTTGCCGTTCAGCGTGTGGTAATACCAGATATTCAACTCCGAGGGATCCGTGACGCCCGCTCGGTCCAGGTCGTCCTGTGTGTAGGGAACGCGCACCGTGACCCAATCCTCGAACTGAAGCCCGTCCGGCCCGAAGTGCACGGCCAGAGCCATGCCGTTCACGTCCTCCGGCAGCGGGGGCAGCGTGTCCGGGGTCTGGATCGAAATTTCAATTTCCGACTGGAGCGCGTTTTCAGGGATGTTCAGTTCGAGTCCGCTTTCCGCGTGCGAGACCAGGCCGCCGGCCGTGTCCACGGGAACGGAGACCAGCGTGTCCACGTTCGCGAGACCGACTGAGAACGTGAAGGTCGAATCCAGATGATGGGCCGGCGATGCCGCGTCGTCCGCGGCCACGCGCACGGTCACCGTGCTTCCGTTCGCAAACGGCTCGTCCGGACAGTAGACGACCGTCATCTTTTTCGCGGAACGGCTGATGCTCGCGCCGGCGCCCTCCCCGTTCTCGACCACGGCCGTTCCGTTCACCCAGGCCGTGAGAGTGCCGGGATTCACGCCCGCGCCATTGTCCCTGACCTTGAACTGAATTTTCGTGTTCCTGGGAACGAATTGCGCGCCGTCCGCGGGATAGCCGTCCGTCAGGAAGGGCGGCGCCTCGTCAATCACCCGGAACCGGGCGGTCACGTCCTGGTCCGTGTCCAGTACGACTTCGGTCGCGGAGAGCGTGGAATCCTCGACGCCTCCGCTCCAGCCGGCGAATGCGAATCCCGGCTTGGCCGAGGCTTCGATCGCAACGCGTTCGCCCGTCCGGAACCGGTGTTTCCCTTTTTCGGGTGAGGTCCAGCCTCCGGATTCCGGATCGCAGCGAAGGGTCAGGGTCTTGAAATCCGAGGCGAAGAATGCCTTCAGCGTCCTGTCGCCGTTGATGAACACTTCGGTGGCCGCGCCGGCCGGATTTTTCACGCCGCCCTCCCAGCGCAGGAAAACCCAGCCCGGAGCGGCTGTCGCGGAGACCGGAACCCATTCGCCGCGGCTGACCGTGTGTCCGCCGGGCGCGGGATCCGTGGTTCCGCCTTCAGCCGGTTCCGCGATCATCCACAGCTCATGCGAGTTTCGCGCGAACTCGATCCAAACGGTCTTGTCCCCGTCCATCTGCACGGTCGTTTTCGGAACCGATTCGTCCGCGACCGGTCCGTGCCAGCGTTCGAAGCGGTGGTCCGCGTCGGGTTTCGCCTCCAGTTCCACGACCGACCCGGGATCGAATTGATGGACGCCGACCGGCGGCACGGTTCCGCCGCCGTCATTTTTGACCCGTATGTCCAGCGCGTACCGGATTTTTTCGAAAACCGCGGTGATTGTCTCGTCCTGGTTCATGGCCGCTGTGGTGACGGGGTTGTACCGGTCCGCCACCGGGCAGTCCCATCGCACGAAACGGTACCCGTCGGCCGGGATGGCCCGGATTTCGGGATTGGATCCGTTGTCCACGAGATGCGGCCCAGGGGCCGGATCCGTGGTTCCGCCCTCGGGCGGATTCACGGCCAGAGTCAGCGTGACCTTGAGGGGAGCGAACTCCGCGGTCACGTTTTCGTCCCCGTGCATGGTCACCGTTGTGCTGGCGCTGTAAAAATCAGCCACCCAGCAGTGCCACTGGACGAATCTGTACCCCGCGGCAGGGACCGCTTCGATCGGCACGACCGCCTCCTGCCTGTGCCACTGGTCGGTTTCCGGATCGGGGTGCGTCGTGCCTGTGCCGGGCGGTTCGACGTGCATGGTGAGCTTGTAGAAATTGAGAAACTTGGCGGTTACGGACCGGCTCTTCCACATCGGGAGGGACAGAAGGGAATCGGTCGACGTCGTGTCCCCTTCCCATTTCCAGAAATAATAACCCGCGGCCGGAGATGGGGTCAGCTGGACGATTTCGCCGGGTGTATAGGCGGTCTTGTCCGGATTTTTGGAGGCCGATCCTCCTCCGGAAGGATACACGTTAACCGTGAGGCTGTAGTCCGGATCAATGATGACATTGGGTGAAGCGGGTCCCGGGCCGTCCGCTGAAAAAACGGGAAGCGTTGCCGAGAGATACGCCGCAAGTAAAAGCACTGCGCGGTATCCTCTTTTCATGGGGATTCCTCCGTGAGTGGTTGAGACAATGACGGATGGAACTGTCAGGATGGGTCGCCCCGCCAAGCGCCCATGGGAATGACGAAAGGATAAGTGTTACCGCGAATAATTATGCAAAGGGTATACCAGAGACAGGAAGGGATGTCGGGCGTATAATAAATAATAATTTATGTGGCAGTCGAAATTCGTGAACAAAAAGAAAATCCGGCAGATTCGTCCCGGTTCATGCGTTTTTCCTGGCCGGTTTGTCCATCGCTGACGGATCCCGGTTTTCAAGACTTTGGCGGACCACACGCCAGGCGGACCGGAAAACCGAATCCCTGTCTCCTGTTGCGTCCAGAACGCGGATGAAGGGACGCTTGATCCCCAGAAAAATGGAACGGACCCGCTCCAGATAGAGGCGGTTTTCGAACAGATCCGGTCCGTCCGGCCTGGATGCCGCGATGCGGCCGAGACCGTCTTGAGCCGGCGTGTCAAGCAGCAGGACGAGATCCGGGATGACCGCGATTTTCTCGTTGCGCTCCAGTATCATCTGCGGGTCCAGGCCCAGCGCGCCCTGGTAGGCGACGGAGGAGAGATAGTAGCGGTCCATGACCACGCAATCCCCCCTTTCGAGCGCGGGGCGGATATGGTCGCGGCAATTCTCGATCCGGTCCTGAATGAACAACTCCAGTTCGTCCTCAGGCCGGACGTTCTGCCGTCCTTCCTTCGCCAGACTGCGGATGCGCCGTCCGAAAGGCCCGTCCGTCGGCTCCCGCAGCAGCGTCACGTTCCGGCCTGCCCGGCGGATGCGCTCCCCGAGCCGGGCCGCCAGAGTGGTCTTGCCCGTGCCGTCGATGCCCTCGATGACTAAAAGAAAACCATTTTTTGACAATTGCGGATATCCTGATTTCTCTAGTATTGTCAACAGTTCAACGATAAAAAGGTTCCGTGTTTCGAGTTCCGAGTTCCGGGTTCAATCTTCAACTCGGAACCCGGAACTCGGAACCCGGAACGACTCATCAACCCCGAACCAGATACAGCTCCTCCTGCCGCTTGCTCAGGAACCGGCACCCCGTCTCAGTCACCACGACGATTTCCTCCACGGTTGCCACGCCGTGGCCCGGCACGGTCAGTCTGGGTTCGAGTGTGTAGATCTGATCCTTTTCGACCTGCAGGAGGGGCAGATGCTTGTACCGGTCCCATCTTGGCGCGAGCAGGCCGCCGCCGTCGTGGGCCTTGCGGCCGACCTGATGCCCCAGCGCGTGGGGGTATTCCGCATAGCCCGCGGCCGTGATATGGGTTCTCGCGGCCGCGTCCACTTCCAGACCGGTGACGCCCGGGCGGAGAATTTCAGCGGCCAGGCGGATGGATTCCAGAAGAACCGTGAATCCGCGGCGGACCGCGTCCGGCGGCGCGGTTTCTCCGGGCTTGAGAAAATACCAGGTGCGCTGGAGATCCGACACGTATCCGTTCCGGCGCACGCCGAAATCAATGTTCATCAGATGCCCCGGTTCGATGAAGCGGAGCGTCGGCGAGGCGTGCGCGCCCGCGCTCTCCGGTCCCGTGAACACGGCCGGGCATTGATCCGGTTCCCAGGCTGTTTCCAGCCCGCGGCCGGCCGTCCGGCCCAGGAGAAAATCCGCGACTTCTTTTTCAGAGAGACCGGGTTTGAGGAATCCGGCCAGTTCGTCGAAAAGAGCCAGGGTTTCTTCCACGGCGGAGCGCACGGATCCGATTTCCGCGGGACTCTTCCGGCTTCGCAGACGGGCCAGGACGGTCTCCGATGACTCGAACCGGTCCGGATAGGGCGTCCCCTCCAGCAATTCGAGCAGCAGGCGGTGCATGCCGAGCGTGAGTCCGTCGGCCATCACATCCGCGGAGGAATAATTGAGAAGGATGCGTTTCGGATCCATCCGCTCCAGCGCCTGCCGGAGCGGATCGCGGATGGAATCCACGTAACCCGTGACCTCGAAAGGCGCGTGGTCCCGGATGTTCTGAACGTCCAG
>CAZNXX010000039.1:13169-21262 GCA_964577095.1 uncultured bacterium
CGTGGCTTTCGGGTTGTTGTAGTACCCCCGCATGACGATGGGGCCCCGCACCTGAATCTCGCCGACGCCCGTGGCCGTGTCCGGTTCGTGTATGCGCATCTCGATTCCAGGAATCGGCTGGCCGCAGGACAGGACACGGACCTTTCCGAAGGGATTGATGGTCATGATGGGGGAGGTCTCGGTCATGCCGTAACCGGTCGAGTACTCGATACCCGCGTCGCGCATGAAGATTTCGACGTCCCGGTTCAGCGCCGCGCCGCCGAACATGAAAAACCGCAGGTTGCCGCCGAGCGTGCGGATGAGCTTGCGTCCGGCCACGGCGTGCAGGCGGACCCGGAAGAACGGGATCTTCATCAGACCGCGGGTGACCGCATTGCCGTGGAGTTTCGGCAGGATCCGTTTCCGGTAGATCTTGTCCATCACCAGCGGAACGGTCAGGACACCCGTGGGTTTCGCCGTTTCCATCGACTGCAGCAGCTTCTGCGGCGTGGGCAGGCCCTGCATGTACTGGATGAAGACGCCCATGGTCAGGGGACAGAGCATTCCTCCGGTGGCCTCGAAGGTGTGCGAGAGCGGGAGGATGGACAGGAACCGGTCCTGCGAGGTCAGCGGAAATTTCTCGAGCGCTTGAACGACGTCGAAAACGATGTTTTCGTGGGTGAGCATCACGCCCTTGGAGTGACCCGTGGTGCCGGACGTGTAGATGATGACCGCCAGATCCGCGGGCTCCGGGGATTTCCGTTCGGTTTCGGGCCGGGCGGCCCGGTCCGCGCCGTCGGCCTTCCAGGCCGCGGCGAAGTCCTCCAATTCCCACACGAGACGGAGATCTCCCGCGGCCTGCAGCCGGGGCGTGAATTTCGCGGCTGCGAATGCGGCCACGGCGCCGGAATCGACGACGATGTGCCGGACGTTTTCCTCCGAGAAGCCGGGCAGGATGGGCACGGCCACCGCGCCGGAAAAGGTCACGGCCAGATAGGCGATCACCCAGTTCGGGCTGTTGTCGCCCAGAATCACGACCCGGTCGCCGGCCGCGATGCCGTTCCGCGCCAGATCCGCGGCGCGTTCGTCCACCGCCCGCTTCAGGCCGGCGTAGGTCATCGGCGTTTCCCCGGCGTAAGCGACCGCCGGAAGGGAGGCGTACCGGTCGAAGGCCTGCGCCAGCAGGGCCTCGAGTGTGAGTTTTTTAAGCTGAATCATGTCCACTCCGCAGTTGGAATGATCGGTGATTCCCGGCGCGCCGGGAGGGAAACGCAGGACCGCCTCTCAGGCCGACAGCCGGCTCAGTTCAGCAGTTCAGTGTACGTCGTGTCGTGTATTTCGTTCAGGACCGTCGAGTGAACCAGGCGGTAATCGCCGTATCCCGATTCATCCACGAAAATGAACTCGGATCCCCCTTCGACCCGGTCAAACCGCCAGATTTCATAATTGCGTCCGGTATCGTTCATGGTGCTCCGACGGACATCATCCGGTTCGCCGTACACCATGAGAACCCGTCCACGGTCGGTTTTCCAGCCGTCCTTCATGGCGCCGGAGAAACGCGCGTCCGCCTGCCGGAGCCGCTCGTAGAACACATCCTTGTAGGAGCCGCCGTCGCCGGACCAGCCGGCGTTTCTGGCGATCCAGAAATCGCGCAGGAACCGGCGTTTGCCATCCAGGTTCAGCTTTTTGTAGATTTTCGATTCGTTGCGGCCGACGATGTACTTCAGGTAGGCGAAATGCGCGTCCGCGGACGCTTCGTCCATGACGAGGAACTCGGATCCCGCGGGATCCGCCGGTTCGCTCGCTTCGTCCGGCCGTGCCGCCATGTCCTGGGCGCGGTAGACATAAAACGTTTTTTCCTGCGACACGGTGTCCCGCTTCGCGTTGTCCGAAACCTCGACCCGCAGGCGGTATGAACCGGTGAGAAGGGACCCCGCCTGCAGGCTGCCGACGTCCACCAGGGAGGCGCCAGCCCGGGTCATCCGCCGGGGAGAAGCCGGAACGGCCGTGCGGCCCTGCGAATCCATTACCGAAATGTTCACCGTGACGGTGGAATCCGTTCCGGCCGAGAGCGGGGAGAGCCCGTAGATCTCGAGATAGTGGTAGCACACCGGCATCGAGACGCCGTACACGCCGCTCGGATTGGGCAGGACCCGGTAGCCGTTCTTGGTGAACCGGCTCCCCGTGGTGTCCCGGCCGATGAGCGTGGCCAATTGAACGTCGCTCAGGGACAGCTTTTCGTCCGGACGGGCGACGCAGGTCAGGTTGAAATCGCGCGTCCTGGCCTTCAGGCCCGCCGGATCCGAAACCGATGCGTGGACCCGGTAGACTCCCGGCTTTAGAAAGACTTCGTGGACGTCCTGGAGCATCTGGCCCGGTTGGATCGAAGCCGTCGATTCCGCCTGGTCCTGCCGTTCCCAGGCGCGGGAGAGGATCACGGAATCCGAAGACAGCACTTTCAGGTCGAAACGGATGACGGCCCGGACTTTTCCGTCCGATGGTTCGTAGCGGAGCGCGTCGCGCGGCACGCCGAAATAGAGCTCCACGCACTCGTAATCCCCTTCCGCGTCGAAGCGGGCGTAATCCATGTAGCAGTCCATGGCTCCGGCGGCAGGGGCCTGACCGAATGCCGGCGGCAGGGCCGCGGCGGCCAGAATGAAAGCCATCAGAAGACCCGGCTTGAAAAAAGACATGCAACCTCCTCGGTTCATTTTCACCGTTCCGGACTGCCGGAACGGATTCTGAATCTGTCAGCGAGCGCTTACCCCGCGGCAAGCCGCGGGGTAAGCGAGCGAATATCAGATGTCTCTTCTCTACAGATAGAAGATTCCCCGGCTTCGCCGGACCAATCTATCTGATTTTTTCACTATTGAAGGCCCGCCGCTTGCCTTCGATACTCTAAAATATGATAAATTGGTCCCGCAGAGCGGGGTCTTCAACAATTCAGAAATACGATCGCTTGATCCCGCGCAGCGGGCGGCGGGGAGCTTCAATCGGCGTTGTCCGAATGGGACCGGATTCATTTCCGTATCCGGAACGTCACCCAGTCCCCGTCCCGGACGGCGTAATCCCGGCCGTGAACCTGCGCCAGCCCCAGGTCGTGCACGGCCTTCAGGGTCCGGTGCGCCTCGATCGCGGACCAGGGGATCACCTCCGCCTTGATGAACGCCCGCTCGAAATCCGTGTGAACCCGTCCGGCGGCCTCGGCGGCCGGCGTGCCCTCGGGCACGGTCCAGGCGCGCGCTTCATTCGCGTTGGCCGTGAAGAACGTGATCAGCCGGAGTACGGCGGTTCCGGCCCGGATCAGCATCTGCACGCCGTTTTCCGGGAGGCCCATGGTCTTCAGGAACACAGCCTGTTCCCCGTCCGGCAATTCGGCGATTTCGGACTGAATCTTCGCCGAGAAGGGGAGACAGAGGCTGTTCCGCGAAGCCGCGAACGCGGTCAATCGTTCCCGCCAGGCCGTTCCGGCCGACCCGGTTTCCCCGATGTTGGCCAGGTAGATGACGGGCTTGAAGGACAGGAGGTTCAGCTCGCGGACCGCCTCCTGCTCCGCGTCTCCGAGACCGTCGCGGCCCGGGGGGCGACGGTCGATGCGGGTCATCAGCGATTCATAGGCATCGAGTCTGCGTGCCAGGTCCGCGTTTCCGCTTCTCGCCGCGGTCCGCACTTTTGCGGCGTTGCGCTCGAGCACGTCCATGTCCTTGAGCGCCAGTTCGGTTTCGACGATTTCCGCGTCCCGCTCCGGGTCCGGCGAGCCGTACGGGTGGGATACGTTGTCGTCCTCGAAGCACCGCACCACATGCGCGATCGCGTCCACGGCCTGGATATGGGAGAGAAACTGATTGCCCAGGCCTTCGCCCTTGCTGGCCCCTTCGACCAGACCTGCGATGTCGACGAATTCCAGAACCGTCGGCGTTTTCTTCGAGGATCCTGCCGCTTCCCGGATGCGGTCCAGGCGGCTGTCCTCCTGCGGAACGATTCCGAAATGAGGGTCTATGGTGCAGAACGGGTAGGCGGAGGCTTCGACGCCGAGGCGGGTCAGGGCGTTGAAAACGGTCGATTTACCGGCGTTCGGGAGGCCAACCAGGCCGCATTTGAAGCCCATGCAATGACCCTTCGGTGGCTGTTTTCTATTCTCGAATTTAGGTCCTTTGCCTCTGAATGTCAAGTATAATCAAGCCGGTCTGAAGCGGGTTTCCTTACATTCCGCATTGAAATGACGGATAAGTTTTTTATATTTACCGGACTCCGTGCCCGAAGGAAGCTGTTCTCTATATATATGATCATTCAGGCCCTCATGACGAGAGACACATCCAAATGAACCCTCCCCGTTCCGGCGGAAAAAGAATCAAGGTCGCGTCCATCGTCGGCGCGCGGCCGCAGTTCATCAAGGCGGCCCCGCTCAGCCGCGCCCTGCGGGTCGAAGCGGACGAAACCCTGATTCATACGGGACAGCATTATGACGACAACATGTCCCGGACTTTCTTTGACGAGCTGGACATCCCGCGGCCCGACCACCATCTCGGCGTCGGCTCCGGTCCCCATGGACGTCAGACCGGGCTGATGCTGGAGCGCATCGAGAAGATTCTGCTGGAAGAAAAACCCGATGCGGTGCTGGTCTACGGGGACACCAATTCCACCCTCGCCGGAGCCATGGTCGCGGCCAAACTCCGCATCCCGCTCGCGCATGTGGAGGCCGGCCTCCGGAGCTTCAACCGCGCCATGCCCGAGGAGATCAACCGGATCGTGGCGGATCACTGCGCCGATTGGCTTTTCTGCCCCACGCGGACCGCCGTGGAGAATCTGAAGCGCGAGGGCGTGTGCCGCGGCGTTCACCTGACCGGAGACGTCATGTTCGACGCCGCCCTGCAATTCGCCGGTCTCGCCGAAACGCGGTCCCGCGTGCTGGAAACGCTTTCGCTCCGGAAGGGCGGATATGTCCTGTGCACCGTTCACCGGGCGGAGAATACGGACGACCGGCGCCGTCTCGGCGGCATCGTTCAGGCCCTCCTGCGCAGCGGCCGCACCGTGGTCTTTCCGCTGCATCCCAGGACCCGAAAAATGCTCGAAGCCTGGGGACTGGACGCGGATCTGTCCGCGTCTCCCTCCGTCCGCGTGATCGAGCCCGTCGGATATCTCGACATGATCCGGCTGGAGCGCAACGCTGCGGCGATTCTGACGGATTCCGGAGGCGTCCAGAAGGAGGCCTATTTTTACCGGGTGCCGTGCGTCACCCTGCGGAACGAAACGGAATGGGTGGAGACGGTGCGGGACGGGTGGAACCGCCTCGCGGGTCCGGATCCGGAAGCGATACTGCGGGCCCTCGAAAATCACGATGTGCCGCCCCAAACGGCCGTGTCATTCGGAGACGGACGGGCGGCGGAAGTCATCGTCCGGCTGATTTGTGAAAATTTTTAAATACTAATTATTTCGCTTGACTAAACAATCGGGAACCCTTATATTGTCCACGGCTAAAAAATCAATCAGGCGATGCCTGAAAAACGCAAGGAGGAAAAATGGTCGACCCTCAGGTTAAAAATAAGATAAAGGAATGCGAAAAGGTCATTCCTTTCCTGCGGATGGTCTCCAACACAACCCGTCTCAAGATTCTCTGCATTCTGACGGAAGGCGAACGCCGGGTGGGCGAAATCCAGGAAATGCTCGGCGCCAAACAGTCCTACATTTCCCAGCAGCTGAAATTCCTCAAATCCAACGGTTATCTGACGAACCGGCGTGAAGGAACCCAGATTTATTACAAGCTGGTGGACCCGAAATTCATCCGCATCATGAAATCGTTCAGGGAAATCCTGTAAACCGGTATTTCGTGCATGTCAGACCAGCCCGTCCCCGCATCCCGCAGGGACGGGCTTTTTATTGGGCGTCACCGGTCCTCCGGTTCCGTCCCCCTTCGCGGGGCGGAACAACAGAAGCTGGCTGTTGGCGGCTTTACGAAACCCGGCTTTCACGGGCTTTCATCAGCATCGCCTCGAGAGAATAATCGGGTCCGTTGAAAATGGAAATTTTAATTCCACAGGATGCGCACCTTTCTGGGCTTCATCGGTTCTTCAATCATGCGATGTGGTTCAGAATCATCCATCCGAAAAACAGTCGGCCGGTTCCTGTGTTTGCTGAAAAGGTATAATCATTTGAAATTAAGATGATTATATGAAAGGACGGCTCAGGGCACGACAATTGCAGAAAACGGATCGAATCATTCGGATTAGATAAGATTAAAATATTTCTTGACAAAGATGTAAATTTTTATTAAAGTATAGCTAACTCAATTGGTTTCAGATGGTTGACTATTTTTGGAGCCGGAATCCAATGCGAGTTGTCCGTTTTTTCCTTCTACTTGCGCCTGTTTTGACGTTCCACGCCCAGGCTTCGGAGCCATTCCGGACGCTTGCCGTACTGGATTTTGAGAACAACAGCTTTTTCAACGCGGAGTCCGTTCAGCCCCTGTCCAAAGGGCTCAGCCAGATGATGGCCACGGAACTCGGCCGCTGTTCTTCTGTCCGGATCGTGGAGCGGCAAAAACTCCAGCGCCTGGTGGACGAGTTGAAACTGGCCCAGGCGGGTGTCACGGACGAGGAAAACGCCGTACAGGTCGGCCGCATGGCCGGCGCGCAGAACCTGGTATTCGGCGGTTATCTGGTCATGCCGGACGGCAGGATGCGCATGGACGTGCGCATCGTTGAAGTGGAGACCGGGCTCACCCTGCAGGCGGGGGAGGCGACCGGACGGACCCGGGACGCACTCTCCCTCGTCGCCAAGCTGAGCCGCAAGGTTCTCAAGGATCTTGAACTCAAACTGTCGGCGCCGGATGACCGGCCGCCGGGAAACATCAGCCTCGAAGCGCTCACCCAATTTTCCAAGGGGGTCGAATTCGAGGATCAGGGCGAAGCGGACCGCGCCGCGCAATGCTTCCGGAAAGCCCTGGTCCTGGAGCCCGATTTCGGGCCTGCGAAAGACCGGCTGAGCCGTCTTTCGAAAAAAAGATAAAGCGTTCGTTTCAGCCAAACCTCACTTATCTCCCTCTCGGGTTTCGCCGCGCGCCGCAGGGGGAATCACAGGAGCTCAGGAGGCCCTATGAAATGCTGGAGAGTGGTGGGAGTGGTCGTCGCGTCCCTGTTTCTGGGATGCGCGGTTGCCCCTTACCGGCAGGCCGAGACTTATATTTCTCAAAAAGAATATAGGCAGGCGCTGCAGATTTACCTCAAAGCCCTCAACCCCCGGATGCAGAACGGCAAACGGGTGATTGCTTACGAGCCCGAAGCCATGACCGGGGTCGGCGTGACGCTCTGGCATATGAAGCGCTACAACACGGCGGCGCGCGTGCTCGGACAGGTGGTCCGCAGAACGCCCCAGTACGGCAAGGCACTCTACTATCTCGGCGGCAGCTACGAATCGCTGAACAAGCTCGACAAGGCCGGCGACATCTACCGCCGATACGCCCTGCTCGACCAGTCCGATCCGTACCGGGAGTTTCTCCGCTGGCGTTCGGACTGGTGCGACCGGCGCCTGGCCGGCCAGAACGCGCGGAAGGCCGTGGCCGATGAGGCGTCCGTCAATCTCGCCTCGCTCCCGAAGGAATCCGTGGCCGTCCTCTACTTCCAGAATCTTTCGAAGAGCGCCCGGGTGCCCCTGCAGAAGGGATTGGCCCAGCTCATCATCAACGATCTGTCCAGCGTGGAGCCGCTGGTGGTCGCGGACCGGGAGAAGGTTCAGCGCACCATGGAAGCCATGGGCTGGACGGTTCAGGCCATGGCCCAGGACGGCCGATCGACCCAGGTCGCCCGATTGCTCGGGTCCAGGACTCTGGTGAAAGGCTCGTTCAAAATACTCCCGAATCAGCGCATCGAGTTGAGCGCCGGTACGGTGTATGTCTCCGAATCCAGAACGCCGGAATACGTCAAGCTGACGGGCGCGCTTCAGGACCTGATCTCCCTGGAAAAGCGGATGGTCCGGCGCCTGATCGCGGACATGGGCATACGGCTGAACGCGGAACAGGAGAGGCTGATCTCCGCCTCCGGCACCCGCGACATCAAGGCCTTTCTCCATTACTGCAACGGATTGAATGACATGGACGCGGGCAAATTCGAGTCGGCGCA
>CAZNXX010000040.1:0-16310 GCA_964577095.1 uncultured bacterium
TGAAGCTCCCCGCGGCAAGCCGCGGGGATTCTTCTATCTGTAGAGAAGAAATCATCTTATATTCGCTCGCTTACCCCGCCGCAAGCGGCGGGCTTTCAATAATGAAATAATCCGATAGCTTGGTCCGGCGAAGCCGGGGAATGCGCTCGCTGACAGATTCATGCGCTTTCTCCGTTGAAGCTCCCCGCGGCCCCGCTGCGCGGGATCAAGCTATTATATTTATGAATACTTGAAGACAAGCGGCGGGCCTTCAATAATGAAATATTCCGATAGCTTGGTCCAGCGTAGCCGGCCTTCAATCAGGAAAAATCTGGTTGCTTGGTCCAGCAAAGCTGGGGGAATGCGCTCGCAGACAGATTCACCGGCCGGCCAGGCCCGAAAAAGTCGTGAACCGGACGCCCTCCGTGCCGGACAGTCTTTTCAGAAATGCCTCCCAGGGATCGAGCAGGGACTTCACGACCCGGCCCTGGCCGTCGAAAAAACGCCAGGAATGGACCGGCAGCACGAGCGTGTCGGTCACTGCAGCGAGCGCCGCTTCAGCCTCCGCTCCGGTGCGGCTGTCCGGAAAACTGAAATCCACTCCCGGATGCTGGAGGAGCAGAAATCGTCCCCAGTGCATCGCCATGCGGCCTCTCCGTTTGTTCAGTAGAAACCGGGGCCACAACCGGGCCGGAATCAGGCCGTGCGGGAACCGGGACATGCAGATTCCCGCGTAGCGCTTGCGGATCTCCCTGAGCGCCGGACCGGACACCCGATCACGCGGAGGCACGAAAAAAGCGGGTCTTTTGCCGAAAGCAGCCTCGATCAGCGCCATTCCCCTTTCCAGCCGGGTCACGATCGCGTCCCGGTCCGGCGTGATGAATTCCGGCGCGCCTGCCGCGGCGCCGGCATGCGACCATCCGTGCTGGCTGACTTCGATGAAATCGCGTCCGCGTATCGCGTTCGCCAGTCCTGTGTTTTCTCCGACCGGCCTGGGACCGGACCGGCCCGCCGCGCCGGCCGGCAGAAAGCCCTCGGGTTCTCCCGGGCCGTGCAGGGCCGAAGCGTCCGCCTCGGGGATGACCGCCACGTTGAAGGGGATCCGGTTCCGGATGAGGAAATCGTGCGCCCGATCGAATTGCCCGGGGTCCGTGAAAAAAGAGATGTCGTCGTCGCGCACGACGACGGCCATCCGCTTCACCTGTCCCCTCGGTTCTTCCGGTTTGACGCAGCGGCTTTTTTCAGCACGGCCTCCATTTTACGGCCGTGGCCGTCCCATGTGTACGATTCCAGAACCGTCCGCCTGGCGGCCAGGGACAGGCGTTTTCGGAGAGCCGGGGAATCCGCCAGTTGAAGCACTTTCTCCGCGAACGCGCCGGCGTCATCCGGATTGAACAGGAATCCGTTCATGCCGTCCCGGATCACATCGGTGACCTGGGGCACAGCGGACGCGACCACCGCCTTTTGACTGGACATGTATTCGAACAGCTTCATGGAAGAAGGATACCAGAAAGGCATCTTGGGATACGGGACGACCACCACGTCCATGACGTTGAGATAGCGGGGCACGTCCGCGTATGGCACCGTTCCCGTCAGAAAAACGCGGCCGGCAAGGTCTCTGTCGGAAAAATGCGAGCGTATGACCTCGCGGTTGCGGCCGCCGCCGACAAAAAGCAGGACGATGCGCCTGCGCAGTTTCAGAAGACGCCTGGAAATGGCCAGCAGGTTTTCGAGACCGGACCAGCCGTACAGGGAGCCGATCCATCCGACGACCACGGCGTTCCCGGGTATGCCGAGGTTCCGCCGCGTTTCCGGCACACCGGGCATGGGACGGAACCGGTCCGGATCCGCTCCGTTCGGCACCACGGTGATTTTTCCTTCCGGAACGCCTGACCGGACCAGGTAATCCTTCAGCAGGTCGGAGATGGTGATGATCGCACTGCAGGTCTTCCAGTTCCAACGCTCGATCCATTCGGGAAGGGCCGGCCACACCAGACGCCGGTGCTTCCACATCCGGCGGTATTCATAGGCCGAGGGGCAGTCCACTTCGAGCACGACGGGGATGCGGAGCAGGCGGGCGACCAGGCCGGCGGACAGGTTGTAGAGCTCACCCCGGAGAAAGAGCACATCGGGTTTTTCCTGCCGGAGAATGCGGAACTCGCGGACCGCGCCGGTCAGATTGGCCAGGAGTTTCTTCGGGTCATGCAGAAGGTTGGACAGACGCTTTTTCAGCCTGGCCCGTATCTTCAGCCGGATCGAATCGCCTTCGAGATCCTCGGGTTGAACCGAGAGCCAGTGAACCGAAACCCGGTGGCCCAGCCGCCGCAACCCGCCCGTGAAACCCAGCGCCTTGTTCGCGGATCCCGCGGAAATCCCTTTGATGTCATAAAGATAGCTGAAATAGGTGATATTCAAGGCAGACTCCGAATCCCATTGCTCAGGCAATCGGCAAAGTAAGGAAAATATGGCCGTACCGCAAGGTGTTTTTGGCGTCTGACGCCTGGCCCAATCATGGAAAAGTACCGGTAGTCTTTACTTCGTCCGATTTCTTTCGTATATTTATTCCATGACAATGAAAATATTGAAATTCGGCGGTTCTTCGATTTCCACGCCCGAACGCGTTCGAGGCGTCATGGACATCGTCCTCAAATCCGCGAAACGCAACCGGAACTGCATCGCCGTGGTTTTTTCCGCTTTCGGCGGTGTGACGGACGCCCTCATCGGCCTCAGCCGCGAAGCCGCGGAGCATTCGAACGACTACCGGTCCTCGTTCACTGCCCTGAAGAAGCGGCATTCGGACGCGGTAAAGGCCCTCATTCCCCCGGAAAGACGGGAAACCGTGCAGACAGCCGTGTCGACCATACTCGACGAGTTGAAGGACACGGTGCACGGCGTGTACCTGGTCAAGGAGTGCTCCGCCAAGACCCTGGATTTCATCATGAGTTTCGGGGAACGGTTGTCCGCGACCCTCATCGCCGAGGCCGTTGCCGGACGCGGGCTGAATGCCGAGTTCTGCGACAGCCGGCCCCTGGTGCGGACGGACGATCGTTTCGGATCTGCGCGCGTCGACTTCGACGTCACGAACCGGAGAATCTCCGCCCATTTCGCGAAGCGGAAGGCGATTCAAATCGTCACCGGCTTCATCGGCTCCACCGCGTCGAATGAAACGACCACGCTGGGCCGGGGCGGTTCCGATTACACGGCTTCGGTGCTGGGCGCGGCGCTGGGCGCGGCCGAAATCGAAATCTGGACGGACGTCGACGGCGTCATGACCGCGGATCCGCGCAAAGTGGAAAAGGCCTTCCCCATGCCCTCCCTGACGTACGCGGAGGCGATGGAGCTTTCCCATTTCGGCGCCAAGGTCATCTATCCGCCCACCATTCAGCCGGCCATGGACAGGCGGATTCCGGTCCGCATCCTCAATTCCTTCCGTCCCGACTTCGAGGGCACACTCATCGGCCGCCGGTCGTGTCCCCCCTATCCGGTGCGCGGCATTTCGTCCATGGACGACATCGCCCTGCTCCTGATCGAGGGCGGCGGCATGTTCGGGGTGGTCGGATTCGCCAGCCGCCTGTTCGGCGTCCTGGCGCGCCACCGGATCAACGTCATCCTGATCTCGCAGGCCTCGTCCGAGCACTCGATCTGCCTGGCCGTGGACCCGCATTCCGGCCGGCCGGCCAAGGCCGTGATCGAGGAGGAATTCAGCCTCGAGATCCAGGCGAAGAAGCTCGATCCCGTTTCCGTGGATCCGCACGCATCCATCGTGGCCGTGGTCGGAGAGAACATGAAGCGGACGCCAGGCATCTCGGGCCGCCTGTTCCAGGCCCTGGGCCAGAACGGGGTGAATGTCCTGGCCATCGCCCAGGGTTCCTCCGAACTGAACATCTCGGTGGTGGTGCCGAAATCCGACGTTTCGAAATCCCTGAACGCCCTGCACGACGCGTTCTTCCTTTCCGGCGCCAGAACCGTGAACCTGTTCGTGATCGGCACCGGGCTCATCGGCGGCACGCTGCTCCGCCAGATCCTCGGCCAGAGCGAGTCGCTCCGAGAGGCGCGCGGCCTGGAACTGCGCGTCGTGGCGCTGGGCGACATTCGCCGAATGGTCTTTGACCGGAACGGCATCGCGCTCGGCTCCTGGCGGGAGACGCTGGACGCGTCGCCGGATCGCATCGACCTGGAAGGGTTCGTGCACCGCATGAAAACCCTGAACCTGCCCCATTCCGTTTTCGTGGACTGCACCGGAAGCGAGGACGTGACCGCGGCGTACGAGGGCATTCTCAAGCACAGCATTTCCATCGTCACGCCGAACAAGATCGCGAATTCCGGCCCGTATGCGCGGTACCGCAGGCTCAGGGAAACCGCGCTCGGCCGCGGCGTCCGCTTTTTGTACGAAACCAACGTGGGCGCCGGTCTGCCGGTGATCAGCACGCTGAACGACCTCACCGCGAGCGGCGACACCGTGCTCAAGATCGAAGCCGTGCTGTCGGGCACGCTGAGCTTCATCTTCAACACGTTCGGCCGGGAAAGGTCCTTCAGCCGGGCGGTGCGGGAGGCGAAGTCGCTCGGCCTCTCCGAACCGGATCCGCGGGACGATCTCTCGGGGCGCGACGTGGGCCGCAAGCTCCTGATTCTCGCGCGTGAAACCGGCCTGGCGCTCGAGCCCTCGGACGTGGCCGTCGAGAACATTCTGCCCGACAAGTGCCGGCGCGCGCCCACGGTCGAAGCGTTCTTCCGCGAGCTGGAGAAATCGGACGGCCTGTTCGAAGAGCGCCGCAGGCAGGCGGAGTCTCGGGGAAACGTGCTCCGGTACATCGGCACGGTCGCGGACGGCCGGGCCGGCGTGTCCCTGTCCGAGGCGGGCCCGGACCATCCCTTCTTCTCCCTGTCGGGCAGCGACAACATGATCGTGTTCACGACCGAGCGGTACCGCGAAAGGCCGCTCGTCGTCAAGGGGCCCGGCGCGGGCGCCGAGGTCACGGCCGCGGGCGTGTTCGCGGACATTCTGAGAATCGCAAGCTCGATGTCGTAATCCCTCGACCGCGGGCCGGTCCCGTCATCCAGAAATTCGCACAGAGGAATTCGTCCATGTCATCGTTTCCGGAACAAAAACTGCGCGTGGGGCTGCTCGGCGCAACCGGCACCGTGGGCCAGCGTTTCGCCCTTCTGCTCGAAAGGCATCCCTGGTTCGAGGTCGTCCGCCTGGCCGCGTCGGAGCGGTCGTCGGGAAGACCCTATGCCGAGGCCGTGGCCGGCCGCTGGTCCCAGGCCGCGCCGGTTCCGGCCGCCCTGCGGGCCCTCCACGTGTGTGAAGTGGAGAAGAATCTCCGCGAAGTCGCGGATTCCGTGGACCTGGTTTTCTCCGCCATGAGCCTGGACAAGGAACGCATCCGGAAAATCGAGATGGATTACGCGGCCGCGGGTGTCGCGGTCGTGTCGAACAATTCCGCGCACCGGCTCACCGAAGACGTGCCCATGCTCATGCCCGAGGTCAATCCGGACCATCTGGGCCTGGTGGACATTCAGCGCCGGAACCGGGGATGGACCACGGGACTGATCGCGGTCAAGCCCAACTGCTCCATTCAGTCCTACGTGCCGGTGCTGGAGGCCTGGAAATCGTTCGGCCCCGAGCGTGTGATCGTATCCACATACCAGGCCATCTCCGGTGCGGGAAAAACCTTCGAGACCTGGCCGGAGATGCGGGACAACGTCATCCCCCTCATTCCCGGCGAGGAGAAGAAATCAGAGGAAGAACCGCTGAAAATATGGGGGACGCTCAAAGCCGGAAAGCTCGTGCACGCAGACAAGCCCGTGATCTCCGCGACCTGCATACGGGTGCCGGTTACCGACGGCCACATGGCTTCCTTCTCCGTGGCGTTCAACGGCAAGCCAAAACGGGAGGAGCTGATCGAGGCGATCCGGTCTTTCCGCGACCCGCTCCTGCCGCTCGGGCTTCCCTCTTCTCCGAAGAAGTTCCTGACCTGGTTCGACGAAGAGGACCGTCCCCAGACCCGGCCGGACCGGGATCTGGAAAACGGCATGGGCATTTCAGCCGGCCGGCTCAGGAAGGATCCGGTTCTGGACTGGAAGGTCGTCGCCCTGTCGCACAACACACTCCGAGGCGCCGCCGGCGGGGCCGTGCTGATCGCGGAATTGCTGGTTCAGAAGGAGTATATCCGGCCGCGGTGACCCGGGAGCGGTTCGGGGAGGTTAAAAAAAACGGCTTCCGAAGGCGTAACGCCTCCGGAAGCCGTTTTTATTTTGGGATGTGAATCCCTGGAAGCGGGCGAAGCGGCCTCGTTCTTCGGACTGCGGACAGATTGACGGACCCCGCCGGAGCGGCCAGAAGCCCAATCTCCGATCATCCCGAAAAATTGGAAACAGAATGAACAGGCTTCCGGTCGCCCGATTGAACCGCATCCGCGTATTCCTTTTTCAGGGAGTCGAAGACCTCTTTCACGGTCGAGATGCGGTCCGGCCGCCAGGCATTGGCGCCTCCGAACACGAATCCCTCATCCAGGCGTCCCACGCGCGCATTGGTCAGGGCGAGCGCGATGCAGTAGGGCGCGTTCACGAAATCGCAGGTCTTCAGGCATTTCCAGGGGCACTTGAACGGCTTCCTCACGCCCGCGGTCACATCCTCCAGAAACGGATTTCG
This sequence comes from uncultured bacterium, assembly GCA_964577095.1. Lineage (GTDB taxonomy): Bacteria > Zhuqueibacterota > QNDG01 > QNDG01 > DTFT01 > JAFGAX01. The sequence continues at coordinate 6,635 of CAZNXX010000040.1, forward strand.
GATGGCGCGTCCGGGCAGTCCGACCGGGCTGTCGATGATCCTGAGGTCGTCCCTGCCCGCGTTCACGTAAGCCGCCTTGAACGCGGGATCCGCGTCGCATTCGGCCGTGGGCACGAAACGGCTGGCCATCTGCACACCCGCAGCGCCGAGGTTCAGAAACCGCAGTATGTCCGCGCCGGTGTAAATCCCTCCGGCCGCGATCACCGGGATGGCCTTCCCCGAGGATTGCCTTGCCGGTTCCACGGCCTGTATCACCTCGGGGATGAGGCGCTCCAGGATGAAGGCCGGGTCGGATATCTGGTCCCTCTTGAATCCGAGATGGCCCCCGGCCAGCGGCCCTTCCACGACAAACGCGTCCGGCGTGCACCCGTATTTGTCCCACGACTTCAGGATGAGGGTCGCGGCCCGGCCGGATGAGACGATGGGCACCAGCCTGGGGGCGCCCGAGGCCACCCGTTCCGGCGTCAGCAGGGCAGGGACCTTGAGGGGAAGCCCGGCGCCGAGCAGGAGCAGGTCCGCCCCTTCGTCCGCGGCCGCCACCAGCAATTCGTCGAAATCGGACAGGGCCACCATGATGTTGACGCCGATGAGGCCGGTCGAGAGAGTCCGCGCCTTGCGGATCTCCTTCTTGAGCGCGCGCGCGTTCGCTTCCTTGAAATGCGTGTTGAAATCCGGCTCGAGCATGCCGAGGCCGACCGCCGCGATCACCCCGATGCCGCCCTGTTCCGCCACGGCCGAAGCCAGGCCCGAAACGGATATGCCGACGCCCATTCCGCCCTGAATGACGGGCAGGGACGCTTCCAGGCCGCTGATGTTCAGGCCCGGCATCCGCGTTGTGCGTGAGTCTGTCTGCATCGGATTTTTTTCCTTTATTCTGAGTGTTTTCAGGCGTATTTTACGGGAGCCGGAGCAAACCCCCACCCGCGAAGCGGATGGCATTGATCAGCGGTTAATGCCCGCTGATCAACCCGGCCGCGCCGGCGGTTCCAGCCGTGTCAGCCAGTTTAATGAATTTCCACCGGGTCATTTGTAAAAGTACTGTAAAACCGTGGGCATCCCTTTGCGAAAACGCCAATCCCTCCGGTATCTCATCATTTTTATCCTGGCGCAGATGGCCTGGCTGACCCTGCTGGGCCTGTGGATTTACCGGTACCTGTCGGTTTATTACACGGAAACCGGAAACGCCCTGCCCCACCCCCTGCTGTCAGCCCGGGCCAATGTGACAGCCCTGGTGGGCGGCCTTGTCCTGCTCGTCGCGGTTTCGGTGGGCATGTCGCTGTTGTTCGCGCGGCTGAACAGCCAGCTGAAAACCGCGCGCATGTACGACGATTTCATCGCGAACGTAACCCACGAGCTGAAATCGCCGTTGGCGTCCATCCAGCTGGTCCTGGAAACGCTGAGCGAAAGGAAGGTCTCCGGCGCCCAGAGAAAAAAATTCCTGGCGCTGATGATGCGGGACGCCGGCCGGCTGAACAATCTGATCAATTCCATCCTGAAGATCGCCGGACTCGGCCAGAAGAACGTCGCCCACCATTTCGAAATCCTGTCCGCGGATCCGGTCGTGCGCGGACTGTTGCGGGAGTCGGCCGACCAGTTCAAGCTTCCGGCCCGGGCAGTGCGGATCGAGGGCCGGGCGGCCTGCCGCATCGTCGTCGACCGCAACGCCCTGAAAATCGTCTTCAACAACTTCATCGACAACGCGGTCAAGTACTCGGCCGGCAGGCCCCGCATCGAGGTCCGGTACCGCTGCAACCGGCGGAACCTGTCTGTGGCCTTTACGGATCACGGCATCGGGATCGCCTCGAAGGACCAGAATCGGGTTTTCGACAAGTTCCTCCGGCTGTCGGGTCCGGAGATTCCAAACGTCCGGGGAACGGGGCTGGGCCTGTACTGGGTGAGGGAAATCATGCGGATTCACGGCGGAAGGGTGTCCGTCGCGAGCCGGGGGATGGGCCGGGGATCGACATTCACGATTGAAATGCCGGTATACCGGACGTCCGAGAGGCGGCTCGCCCGCCGGTTGATGAAAATGACGCGGGCCGGCGGCGCCCGGGGAAAAACCGGAGAGGGAGGACGCCATGCGGACGAAGGCTGACATACTGCTCGTGGAAGACGAGGAGTCCCTGTCGATCGGGCTCGAATACAACCTCCGCGAGGAAGGGTATTCGGTCACGCGCGCAGCGGACGGCAGGAGCGCCCTCGCGTTTTTCGCGTCCCGCGATTTCGACCTGATCGTGCTGGACCTCATGCTGCCGTACATCGACGGATTCGAGGTCGCGGCCCGCATCCGCAGCCGCTCGCCCCGCGTGCCCATCCTGATGCTGACGGCCAGAACCTCGGCTGCGGACCGGATCCGTGGGCTGGAGATCGGCGCGGATGATTACCTGACCAAGCCGTTTCACCGGAAGGAACTGCTTCTGCGGGTGGAGGGCATGCTGAGGCGGAAAGCCTGGTACCAGTCATCGATCGAAGCCTCTCCGTCAACCCGCATCGGCCGCTGTGAGATCCGCTTCGACGAGCTGACCGTGAGGTCGGCCGGCCGGATGACGCGGATGACGCCGCGCGAAGCCATGGTGCTGAAATACCTCGCGGACCGCAAAGGAAAGGTCGTGACGCGCAGGGAACTGCTCGAGAAAGTCTGGCAGGTTCCCTCGGACGTCGAGACGCGCACCGTCGACGCGTTCATCGCCCGGCTGAGAAAAATGATCGAGCCGGATCCCGGCCATCCCTCGGTGATCCGAAGCATCCGGAGCGCGGGGTATGTTTTCACGGCAAGTCCGGAGGAACCCGCCGGGACTCCCCGCAAACCGGGCGCGGGCCGGTCCGGAGGGCCGTCCGGGAAAGCGGCCCCGCGTCTGACGCGGGCGAAGAGGACGGGTTCGGCGCCGAAACGACAGGGTCGCGGAAAACCGCGCTGAAAAATCCGTCGGCGAACGCATTCCCCCAGCTTTGCTGGACCAAGCAACCAGATTTTTCCTGATTGAAGGCCGGCTCCGCCGGACCACTCTATCTGATTTTTTCATTATTGAAGGCCCGCTGCCTGTCTTCAATCATCGCGGGCCGTGGGAGGCTCTCACGCAATACCCCACCGCTCTGAAAGGCGAACACGCATGCGCATCCTGAAAAAAGCGCTCTGGATTCTCGTCGCGGTCTTCGGCGCCGCGTCCTACGCCGTGATCACGCGCCTGGTCCGGCCCTCCGAGACGATCAGTTCGCTCTGGCTCGTGGTGGCCGGCCTGTGCACGTTCTCCCTGGCCTACCGGTTTTACGGCGCCTGGCTGGTTTCGCGGATCTTCGTGCTGGATGACCGGAATGTCACGCCCGCGGTCCGGATGGCGGACGGCCGGGATTATCACCCGACGAACAAATGGGTCCTGTTCGGTCACCATTTCGCGGCCATCGCCGGCGCGGGCCCGCTGATCGGCCCGGTTCTCGCCGCGCAGTTCGGATACCTGCCCGGCGCCCTCTGGATTCTGATCGGCGCGGTGTTCGCCGGAGCCGTCCACGATTTCGTGATCCTGTTCGCTTCGGTGCGGCGGGACGGGAAATCCCTGGCCGAAATCACGAAGGCGGAGGTCGGGCCCGTGGCCGGCGCCGCCGCCTCGGTCGCCATCCTGTTCATCATCGTCGTGGCCCTGGCCGGACTCGGCCTGGCCGTGGTGAACGCGCTCAACCACAGCCCGTGGGGAACCTTCACCATCGCCTGCACCATCCCCATCGCCCTGTTCATGGGTTTGTACCTGTACCGGATCCGCCGGGGCCGCGTCGGGGAAACCACGGTCATCGGCGTGACTTTGCTCATCGCCGCGGTTCTCCTCGGCCATGAGGTGGTCGGCTCGTCCATCGAGCATTGGTTCGTTCTCTCCCGGAACGAGCTGGTGATCTCCATGGCCCTGTACGGGTTCATCGCCTCGATACTGCCGGTCTGGATGCTGCTCTGTCCCAGGGACTATCTCAGCACCTACATGAAGATCGGAACCATCGCCCTGCTCACGGCCGGAATCCTTTTCGTCGCGCCGCGGCTGCAGATGCCGGCCCTGACCGTTTTCGCCTCCGGCGAGGGCCCGGTCATCCCGGGCCGGCTCTTTCCGTTCATGTTCATCACCATCGCCTGCGGCGCCATATCGGGGTTCCACAGCCTGGTCGCGTCGGGAACCACGCCCAAGATGGTGAGCCGCGAGAGCGAGATCCGGGCGATCGGGTTCGGCGCCATGCTCGTGGAGGGATTCGTGTCCCTCATGGCTTTGATCGCGGCAGGCATCCTGATCCCCGGCGATTATTTCGCCATCAATTCCATGCTCGGCACGGACGCCCTGACGGCCCTGGGGTTTCCGCCCCAGCGCATCGCCGAACTGTCCCAAATGGTCGGGACCGACGTCATGAACCGGCCCGGGGGCGCCGTGTCCCTGGCCGTGGGCATGGCTTCTGTTTTCTCGTCCCTGCCGGGCATGAAGCATCTCATGGCCTACTGGTACAATTTCGCGCTCATGTTCGAGGCCCTGTTCATCCTCACGACCGTCGACACAGGCACGCGCGTCGCGCGCTTCCTCGTCCAGGAGGCGGGCGGCAGGCTGTACAAGCCGCTCGGCCGCCACAGCTGGATGCCGGGCACACTGCTCACGAGCTTTCTCGTGGTCGCGGCCTGGGCCGGCCTGATCTGGTCCGGAAGCATTTCCACGATATGGCCCATGTTCGGCGTGGCCAACCAGCTGCTGGCCGCCCTGGCCCTGTCCGTCGGCACCACGGTTCTGCTGAAAATGGGCAAGGCCAGGTTTACGCCCGTCACTCTGGTCCCGATGGTGTTCATGTTCTGCACAACCTTGACCGCGGCCTGGCAGCTGGCCGGCCGTTTCACCCGCCTGGCCGCGGCGCATCCGGAAGAGGCCCTGACCTACCGGCTGGACCGGGGCCTCATCATTGTCATGGCCGCGCTCGCGGTCGTCATTCTGGCCGACTCGATACGGAAATGGATCCCGCTGTTCCCGGACGCCCGGCGGCGCGCCGGGTGAGGCGGCCGATCAACGGTTGATAATTCCGGGGACAGTCGTTCTATTTCATGCAGGACGAACCCTTGTTCCGCCCCCCGGATGTCTCCCCAATCGATTCGGTTCGGTCGCCGGACATAACCCAAGTGAGGATGACCATGCAACATTCCACCTGCCTGCGCCGGATCCTGCTGCTCCTTTCGATCACGGCCTGCGGTTCCCGGCTGATCGGCCAGGAACCGGACACCCTGCGTCTGGACCGCAGGGTGATTCCCGCGCTGCAGACCATCCGTCTCAGCCTGGACCCGTCGAAGACGGATTACAGCGGCCGCGTTGAAATCACGCTCGCCGTGCACGCCCAAACGTCCTCGTTCCGCCTGCACGCGAAGGGCTTGAAGATCCGCGATCTGGAGCTGAGGGACAAGGAAGGAAAAATCCCCTGCCAATGGATCTCGGGATCGGACGGCCTGCTTCGCGTCCGGGCCCGGAGGCCGTTGGAACCGGGATTCGGGGAACTTCGCATCGGTTTTGAGGGAAGTTACGGGAAAAACGGACTGGGCCTGTACCGTTCCGAATCGGAGGGCAGGGCCTACCTGGCCACGCAATTCGAACCGTCCAATGCCAGAAGCGCATTCCCCTGCTGGGATGAACCGGGCTTTAAAAATCCGTTCCGGATCATTCTGACCGTTCCCGGGGACATGGCCTGTTTCTCGAACGAACCGGTTGAAACCCTCGCGGCGGAAGGGAAACGCAAAACCCTGACCTTCATGGAGACACGGCCCCTGCCCGTGTACGCGGTGGCTTTCGCAGCCGGTCCCTTCGAAACGGTTCCGATACCCGGCTTGTCCGTGCCCGGAAACGTCATCGTCCCTTCCGGGCTGTCCTCCTTCGCGGCCGAGGCCGTGAAAAGCGCCCCGCCCGTTCTGGCCGCGCTCGAAAAGCGGTTCGGGCCCTATCCCTATCGGAAACTGGACCTGATCGTGATACCGGACATGGGCGGCGCCATGGAAAATCCCGGCCTGGTCACCTTTGACCCCGACATACTCCTGATGGATCCGGCGGCACCCACGCTGGACCAGAAAACCGGCTGTTCCTGGACCGTCGCCCACGAACTCGCGCACATGTGGTTCGGCGATCTCGTCACCATGGCCTGGTGGGACGACACCTGGCTGAACGAATCGTTCGCCACCTGGATCGGCGACGACGTCACCGACCGGGTGTTCCCTGAACTCCGCGTCTTCGCCGCGAACATCCAGTCCGTCCATCAGACCATGGAAAGCGACGCGCTCCCGTCCATCACCGCCATCCGCCGGGCTGTCCGGGCGGATGACGATCCCTGGCAGGTGTTCGACGAGTTGTCCTATACCAAGGGCGGCGCGGTACTGTCCATGGTGGAAAGCTGGGCCGGACGGGAACTTTTCGGGGAGGGCATTCTCGATTACCTGCAGTCTCACCGGCACATGAACGCGGATGCGGCCTCACTGTGGCGGTCCCTGTCGAGAAGCACCGGAGGGGACGTCGACTCCATGACCGCCACCTTCATCGACCAGCCCGGACTGCCGCTGGTCAGGGCCGACATCCTGGCGGACGGCCGGGTTCGCCTCTCGCAGAACCGGTTCCTGAACGCGGGATTCGACGCGCCGCCGCAGACCTGGCGGATTCCCATGACCGTGAGGTGTTCCGACGGACGAAACACCGTCCTCGCGAAACGGGTTCTCCAAAAAGGAGCGGACACGGTCGCCATCGCCGGCATCGAATCGCCCGCATGGATACTGCCGAACGCCGACGAAAGGAGCTATTTCCGGTGGATCGTTCCGGACAGCATGCTGCTCCGCATGGCCCGGGACGCCGGACGGATCATGAACGTACGAGAGAGAGTCGGATTTTTAGGGAACGCATCCGGACTGCTGGACGGCGGCTGCCTCGTCGGGGACGAATACCTCGGGATTCTCCGCTCCTTCGCTTCGGATCCGGAGCCCGAAGTGATCCAGGCCGTGCTGGCCGGCATCCGGAAAGCGGGGGATCTCTTCTCCGGAGAACCGGTGAATCCGGATTTCACCGCGTATGTCCGCGATGTCCTGAATCCCGTGCTCGGCCGCGTCGGATGGCAGAGGCGGTCCGGTGAGACCCCGACGCTCGCGGTGCTGCGTTCCGATCTTCTGTCCGCTTTGACCGATCTGGGCGGGGATCCACGCGCTCTCGCTTTCTGCGATTCACTCGCGGCCGAGTACCTGGCCGACCCCGGGGCCGTGGATCCGGACCTCGCGGACGATGCGCTCAGGGCATCCGCCATGAACGGGAACGAAGCCCTGTTCCGCCGGTACGTGACCGCGCTTGAAAGAGCATCCTCTCCGGACATCCGGGTCAGGTTCATGTCCCTTCTCGGCGCCTTCAGAAAACCGGAAATCCTCGCCCTGTCGCTGGATTACGGATTAAACGCGTCCGGCGACCTGCAGCAGGCCCTTTGGCGGATTCCCTTCCGCGCCTCCGGATTCATGGAGAACCGTCCGGTCCTTCTGGACTGGGCGATCAGGAACGCGGACACCCTGCGCGGCAAAACGGATCCTCTGCTACTGTCGGTTCTCATTCCTGGGCTGGTTCAGGTCCGCTCCGATTCGCTGTATCAAAAGGCCGTTGCCTGGGCCGCGGATCCGTCGAACAAGTCCCAGGTTCTCGACATCGAATTGCGCAAGGAAGGCGAGCGGCTCACCAACCGGCTGAGGATCATGGAACGTGAAACTCCGGCGGTGGAGAGGTATCTGAAGAAATTTGGGGAGTCGATGGAAGTTCCGCAACAAGAGATCTCAGATTAACGATTGCAGATATCGGATCGCAGATCGAACGGCGTTGGATCGAATGACCTTGGATTGTATCGGGAATGCGCTATCACGGGGATTCTTATCGAAAGCGTTTTTCGACGGCGTCGTTGTTCGGATCTGCAATCGTTGATCTGATATCTGCAATCTGAGATCTCCGCTTCACCCGACTTCCCAGAAAAAAGAGATCTCAGATTAACGATTGCGGATGTCAGATCGCAGATTGAAATACTATCACGATTAAAACCAGCCGTTTCAATCGAAGATTTTGGGGCTTGAACCGTTCATTCTACCTTGTCAATATCCGGATCTGATATCTGCAATCGTTAATCTGAGTTCTGAGATCCGCTTTCCGCTGAGGCGATCCACGCCGACCCGGCGACAAAATCCCCGTCGTAGAAAACCGCCAGCTGTCCGGGCGTGACCGCGCGCTGGGGCCGATCAAACGCCACATCCACCCCCCCCTCGGGCGCGGGCGAGACCAGGGCCCAGGCCGGCCTGTGGCGGTAGCGTATTTTCACCCTCAGCCGGACCGGCCCGGACGGTTCCGGCACGCTGATCCACACCGGATCCCTCCCGGTGAAACGGCCCGCGGCCAGTTCCCCCTCCCCTCCCAGGACCACGGTGTTCGTCTCCGCGTCCAGACGCACCACATAGGTGCGCTTTCCGAAGGCCATGCCCAGGCCCTTCCGCTGGCCGATCGTGTAACGGGAAACGCCCCTGTGCCTGCCGACGATACGGCCGTCCGCGGTCACGAAATCGCCCGCGGCCGCGGCCTTTCCGCGCTCCCGTTCGATGAAGGCCGCGACGCCGTCGTCCGGCAGAAAACAGGCCTCGACGCTGTCGCGCTTGGACGCGACCGGGAGGCCGTATCGCCCCGCCAGTTCGCGCGTCCGCCGTTTGGAGAGACGGCCGACCGGGAACATCGACCGGGAAAGCTGTTCCTGCGACAGACGGCCGAGAAAATAGGACTGGTCCTTCCCCTTTTCCAGCCCCCGCTTCAGCCGGAAACGTCCGGTCGCCGGGTCAGCCGACACGGACGCGTAGTGCCCGGTGGCGAGCGCCGACGCACCGAGCGCGAGCGCCTTTTCGAGAAGGGGCCCGAACTTGATTCGGGAATTGCAGACCGCGCAGGGGTTGGGTGTGCGGCCCGCCTCGTATTCGGAGAGGAAGTACTCGATGACGGCTTCACGGAAGGGGTCCTGCAGGGGAAGCACATAATGGGGGATGCCGAGCCCGTCCGCCACGGCCCGGGCGTCGCGGATGTCCTCGATCGAACAGCACCGGCTGGGCCCCGTGGACAGCTGAAGGGTAAGCCCGAACACTTCGAATCCCCTTGCCTTGAGCAGCGCCGCCGCGACCGATGAATCCACGCCGCCGCTCATGGCCACGGCGACCCGGCGCTCAGGCATACGACAGCATCCGTTCGAGCGCGGTCCTGGCCCGGTCCATCAGCGGGACGGGAAGCGTGATTGCGTGCCGCATGTGTTTCAGGCTGTCGCCGACATCCTCGAGCCGGGTCTTCTTCATCGTAAGGCAGGTTCGGACCGGGCCGAGCGACAGGAATTCCTTTTCCGGGTTCTCCTTTTTCAGCCGGTGGAGAATCCCCTGCTCCGTGCCCACGATGAAACGGAGGGCGCCGGATTCTGCCGCGAATTTCAGCATGCCGCTTGTGGACAGCACTTCGTCCGCCAGGTCCGCGACGTCGGCCCTGCATTCCGGGTGGACCATCAGGATCGCGTCGGGATGCAGGCGCTTCGCCTCGGCCGCCTGGGCGGCCGTGAACTGTTCGTGCACGTAGCAGAACCCCGGCCAGGGGATGATTTTCTTGTCCGTGAAGCGCGCCACCCAGGACGCGAGATTGCGGTCCGGCAG
>CAZNXX010000040.1:16410-21187 GCA_964577095.1 uncultured bacterium
GTGAAATCCGCGGCGTCCTGCACCTCCGGCCGCTGATAGTTGTGCGCGAGAATCACGGCCCGGCGCTCGTCCCGGAGGCGCCGGATCTCCCCGGTCAGCACATCGTGTTCCGTCATGCCCGCCTCCCGCCGGATGCCATGGCCCTGAGCCGCGTCACGGCGGAGACGACCCCCTCCGCCGCGCGGTCGCATTCCGCGGCGGTGGTGCCGCGCCCGAGGGTCAGGCGCAGGCTTCCCCGCGCCGCGTCCGCGGAGAGACCGATGGCGGTCAGCACGTGGGACGGACCGGAGGACCGCGAACTGCAGGCCGATCCGGTGGAGGCGGCGATGCCGTCCAGGTCGAGGGACATGACCAGAGATTCGCCCTCGATGCCGTCGAAAGAGCAGTTCAGGTTGTTCGAGAGCCGCAGGGTCGCGTGCCCGTTCAGACGCACGCCGTCCAGGCGTCCCCGGATCGCGTTCCACAACCGGTCCCGAAGGCCGCGGATGCGTTCCTCCTCCGCGGCCATGACGGATGCCGCGATCTCGGCGGCCTTCCCCAGGCCCACGATGCCGGGCACGTTGTGCGTGGAACTCCGCCGGCCGCCTTCCTGCCCGCCTCCGATCAGAAACGGCTCGAAAGGCGTTCCCTTCCGGATGAACAGGGCGCCGGCGCCCTTGGGACCGTACAGCTTGTGCGCCGAAACGGACAGCAGGTCGACGCCCCAGGCGCGCACATCGATCGGGACATGCCCGGCGGTCTGCACCGCGTCGGTGTGGAAAAGCGCGCCCGCCCCGTGCGCGGCCGCTGCGATTTCCGCGACCGGCTGAATCGTGCCGATCTCGTTGTTGGCGTGCATCACGGAGACGAGCGACGTCCCTCCGTTTTCGACGGCGCGGCGCACCGCGTCCGGCGCGATCCGGCCGTCGGGATCCGGCGCAATCACCTCGAGGCGGACGCCCCGTTCGGCCAATGCCTCCGCGCACGCGAGCACTGCATGATGTTCGATCGCGGTCGTGACCAGGTGTCCACTCTGTTCCCCTGCGCCGGAGGCCAGGAGGATCCCGACCAGGGCTGTGTTGTCCGACTCCGTGCCTCCGCCGGTGAACACAATTTCCGCGGGATCCGCGTTCAGCAATGAGGCGACCCGGCCGCGCGCCGTCTCCACGGCCCGCAAAGCCTCCTGGCCGAATGCGTGAATCGAGGAAGGATTGCCGAATTGTTCGGTGAAATAGGGCCGCATGGCATCGGCAACGGCCGGATCCACGGCCGTGGTGGCGGCGTGATCCAGGTAAATGCGCGGAGTATCGAGGGTTGTCGTCATGGTTGGCTTTCCAGTGTTGCGAAATCGTTCATAAGACTATCAATATAATCATCCGTCTTCCGAATCACAAGATGGAATTGGCAAATCCAGCCGCAAGCAGCGGGGCATTGCAGGAAACTTGTACGATGAACCCCCAAAGCGGCCATGAATCAAACTCGTCGGAGCGGCCGGAAGCCCCAAGCTCCCGTACCCAGAAAAAAGCGGAACCGGGCAAATAGGATTCCGGCCGCCCGATTGGACGGCCGCGTTTTCCGGGCCGTGCCCGAAGGCCGTCGGGAGATGCAAAATTCTTCTCAGGCGGCCGCCGGCCCCGACGGCCGCGGACCGCATGGCCGCGCGCCGTCACGAAAAAGGCCCGCCGACGGCGGGCCCTGCAAGACCTGAATCCCCATCGGGATCAAACCCGCCGGGCGTGACTGTCTTCGATTTTCTTGATGGCGTCCCGCAGGCGCGCGGCGTCCTCGTATCGTTCGTCCTTGACCGCATTCTGCAGTTCGGACTGCAGGTGATGGAGCTCGTCCCCCTCGTCCGGCACGTCGGCTCCCTGCAATCCCAGTTCCTCGTTGATGGATGCTTTCTGCATGACTTCCTCGTTGACGAATATGGGCGACTGAGTCCGCAGCGCAAGCGCGATGGCGTCGCTGGGACGGGCGTCTATCTTGGACTGGTCTCCGTTCCGCTTCAGGTCGATCTGGGCGAAATACGTGTTGTCCTTGAGATCATTGACCACGACCCGGAGTATGCCGGCGCTCATGGAGTCCAGAATGTTCTTCAGCAGGTCGTGCGTCATCGGGCGGGGCGGCTGAATATGCTCGAGCTGAAGCGCGATCGCCTGCGCTTCCGACGGCCCGACCACAATGGGCAGCCAGCGCCGGTTGACCTCATCCTTGAGGATCACCACGAACCGGTTGTTTTCCGTGTCCAGCGTAACCCGTTCGACCTGAACGGAGATCATCATGAGTCGCGTCCTTCCTTTTGCACCGGAAGGATATGATAAAATTTCGAGAAAATCAAGTAAAATCTTGTCCCTGAGTCAGCGCCTGAAAGCTCTTTAACTCCACATGATACAGGGACTTAAAAACGTTGCTCCGCAGGTCGGCGTGTTTCTCCGTCTTCTGCAGACGCCGCAACAGATCCTTCACCGCCGCCCGCCTGGAACTGCCGTCCTGAGGACACAGCCGCGGGAGCAGGGGCAAACCGCTTTCCCCGGCAAATCGTTTGATGCGGGCCTCTTCTATATATACAAACGGCCGGATGAGGGTCAGCCGGTTCCGGAATATGGGCTGAACCGGGTACAGGGTGCCGATTTTCCGGCCGTACAGGATGTTGAGCAGGAGGGTGTCGATGATATCGTCGCGGTGATGGCCGGTCGCGATCTTATTGCATCCCTCCCGGTCCGCGACTTCATAGAGCCGCTTCCGCCTCAGCAGGGAGCAGACAAAACAGGGATTCTTCCTGAGACGACCGGAGAACACTTCATCGGCGATGGCGGTTTTCTCGATCCGGTAATCGACGCGCGTGGACCGGAAATGGGCCTCCAGAACCCGGCCGTTCGAGGGCTCCTCCTGGACGAATCCCATGTCGACATGGACCGCGAGCAGGGAATAGTCGCTCGTGACAAAACCGAATCCGTCGGACAGCAGGTTGAGCAGGGCCAGGCTGTCGGGTCCCCCTGAAACCGCCACCGCGATCCTGTCTCCCGGCCGTATCATCCGGAAATCCGAGATGCCGCTTTCCATTACAGCCTTCAGCTTCCTGCGCAGGGGGGTCACGCCGCCGCTCCTTCGGGCGCAGGGAGTCCGGTCCGGGGGACGAAAAGCGAAAGGAGCGAGGGTGTCACGTCCGCGATGGTCCGCACCTGTTCCGCGATCCTCCCGCTTCCCCGTCCCCAAGCGAAGACAGGCACCGGGTTCCGGGTGTGCGTGCGTACGGACAGGTCCTCAATGTTGCCGTGGTCGCTGGCGACGAGAAGCAGGACCTCTTCAAGCGGCAGGGAACGGATGAGCGACAAAACCAGGCGGTCGAGACTCCGCATCAGGAGCGAAGCCGCGTTCATGTCCCGGCCGTGGCCCGCCTTGTCGGTCAGAAAATATTCGTACAGCAGAAAGTCGTGCTCCGTCAGGGCGCGGGCCGCGATCGCGCCGGCTTCCTCGGCCGTGAACCGAGGCGCCTCGATGCCGCGGCGGATCAACGTCTCGTTCGTGAAGTCATGGTACAGACAGCGCCTTTCCCTCAGATCGTCCAGCCCGAAGAAGGGAACGCCCGCGGCCAGCGTAGCGACCGTGGTGGCCGACAGGCGCCAGCGCATCGGCTCTTCAAGCCGGAAAAACAGCGGCCGGAACGCGTTGAGAAAACGGCAGGAGAACCCGGCCTCGGACAGCCGCTTGAGCACGGACTGCCCGGCAAGCAGATCTCTCAGCGCCGCGTTCGGAAATCCCGGAAGGTGCCTGCCCAGCAGCGCGGGCGCGTTGGCGCCCGTGAACAGGGCGGTCTGACCGGTCGCGCTCTGCGGAAGGCCTTCAACACCGAGGCAGGCGTCGGCCCCGACCAGAATGCCGCCAGCGGCCGCGGGCCGGACCGTTTCGCCGGACGCGGCGCATCGCAGGACCTCCAGGCTGTCGGACACGCACGGATTCACGGCCGGGTCGCCGGACCCCAGACCGAATCCGTCAATGAACACGAGCAGGGCCTTCATGTGTACCCGAATTCCCTCAGGGATCCGGGCGTGCGCCGCCATTTGGGCTTCACCTTCACAAAGAGCTCGAGATACACCGGCCTCCCCAGAAAAGCCTCGATCTCGCGCCGCGAGGCCTGGCCGACGGCCTTCAGCGCCTCGCCCCCGCGGCCGATGAGTATGCCCTTCTGGCTGTCCTGCTCCGCGAAAATCACGGCCGCGATCCTGTCCTTGCGGCCGGGCCTTTCCTCAAAGGCCTCAATTTGCACCTCGCACGAATAGGGAATCTCCTCCCGATAGCGGAGAAACACCTGCTTCCGGATGATCTCCGAAACGAAAAAGCGCTCGGGTTCGTCGCTCAGGGAATCCTCGGGATAGAGCGGCCCGCCGGCCGGAAGAATTTCGAGGAGGCATTGAATCAGCCGGTCGAGACCGTCGCCCTTCGCCGCGGAAACGGGAATCACCTCCCGGAAAATCCCGAGTCCCTTCAGCCTTTCGACGGCCGGTGGAAGCGCGCCCGCCGCAACCTTGTCGATCTTGTTCAGCGCGGCCAGAACGGGAACCTTGAGCCCTTTCAGCGCCGGAACGCACGACGCGTCCGGACCGGATTCGGAAACGTCGATCATATAAACCACGGCTTCCGCTGCCTCCATCGATTCCCGGGCGGACTTCATCATGGCGGCCTGCAGGGCGTACGACGGCTCGATCAGGCCCGGCGTGTCGAGGAAAACAATCTGGTGATCTTCGGCCGTGCGTATGCCCAGCACGCGCCTCCGCGTGGTCTGCGGCTTGGGTGTGAC
>CAZNXX010000041.1:0-21078 GCA_964577095.1 uncultured bacterium
CCAACAAGTACGGCGAGATGAAGCCCAAGGTCGAACAGCTGGTGAAGAACCAGACGGTCCTGGCCAACGGGCTGATGGCCGAGGCCGAGCGCCTGCTGGCCGAGGGACAGGAATACGAGGCCGGCATCAAGCTCCTGCAGGCCCAGCGGGGCGCGCCCGTGAACAAGCGCCTGGTCAAGCTCAAGCACGAACCGGGCACACAGAAGCTCATCCGCCGCGTGGAGGCGGATTATCTGCGCGACCGCCGGATTCCGGAAATCGACGCCGCGCTCTTCTTCGCCATCGACGAAAAGGCGCATACCATCGACCTCACGGACAAGGGCCGCGAGGCCCTGGCGCCCGGCAACCCGGCCATGTTCGTGGTCCCGGACCTGGCCACCGAGCTGTCGAAGATCGACGAGGATGGAACCCTCTCCGAATCCGAGATGGCCCTGCGCAAGGACGCGGTCCAGAACGAGTACATTGAAAAGAGCGAACGGCTGCACAACATCAGCCAGCTCCTCCGGGCGTACTCGCTGTTCGAAAAGGACGTCGATTACGTGGTGTCCGAGGACCACAAGGTCATGATCGTCGACGAGTTCACCGGCCGTCTCATGCCGGGCCGGCGGTATTCGGACGGCCTGCACCAGGCCCTCGAAGCCAAGGAAGGCGTGACGATCGAGCGGGAGACGCAGACGCTCGCCACGATCACGCTTCAGAATTTCTTCCGCCTGTACCGGAAGCTCGCCGGCATGACCGGAACCGCCGAGACCGAAGAGGGCGAGTTCTGGGAGATCTACAAGCTCGACGTGGTCGTGATCCCCACGAACGAGCCCATCCGCCGGGAGGACTATGACGACGTGGTCTACCGGACGAAGCGCGAGAAGTACAACGCCATCATCGACGAGATCGCCGAGATCCACGGCCAGGGGCTGCCCGTGCTCGTGGGCACCATTTCGGTCGAGGTTTCGGAAACCCTTTCCCGCATGCTCAAACGGCGGGGCATCCGGCATTCCGTGCTGAACGCCAAGTACCACAAACAGGAAGCGGATATCGTCTCCATGGCCGGAGAGCCGGGCATGGTCACGATCGCGACGAACATGGCCGGCCGCGGAACGGACATCAAGCTGGGCCGCGGCGTGATCCTGTTCCCGGAGGAAGGGATCGTCGAGATGGTCCGGAAGGCGGCGTCCCTCCAGTCCCGCGGCAGGACCGTCTTCATCCACGAACTTCCCGCGGAGAACGCGGCGGATGTCTCGAAGAAGCTGGCGGAGCACGGCATCCGCGTGCGGACGCCGGGATCGGCCGGGGAGAAACAGGCCCTGCTCGGCGGGGAAACGGCCGCGGACGGCGCGGTCGTGGTCATTCCCAGGGAACTGGCCGCGCCCGCGGACAGCCGCACGGTCCGCGAGGGCGTCGAGCACATCAAGGCCCGGGACTTCGGCGACGGCGGCCTGCAGATACTCGGAACCGAGCGGCACGACGCGCGGCGCATCGACCGGCAGCTCCGCGGCCGGTCCGGCCGCCAGGGCGACCCGGGCGCCACGCGCTTCTACCTCTCGCTCGAGGATGAGCTCATGCGGCTGTTCGGATCGGAGCGGATCTCCGGGGTGATGGACCGTCTCGGGGTCGAAGAAGGGGAAGTCATCACCCATCCCATGATCACCCGGTCCATCGGGCGCGCGCAGAAACGCGTCGAGATGCGGAACTTCGACATCCGCAAGCATCTGCTCGAATACGACGACGTGATGAACAAACAGCGCGAGGTCATCTACAAGCGCCGGAACCGGGCACTGGAGGGCGAGAACCTCCAGGAGGACATCATCGAGATGATCGAGGACACGGCGGCCCAGATCGTCGACGACCGCGCGGATGAAGCGCAGGACGCGGGCTGGGACCTGGCCGGCCTGCGCGAGGCGCTCGTGAAGGCCATGCTCCTCACCCTGCCGGAACCCGACACTGCGCTGGCCGGCCTGAAGCCCGAGGAGATGGTTTCGGTCGTTGTGTCCGCGGCCGTGAAGACCTACCGGCGCAAGCGGGAAATGGTCGGACCCGAAATGATCGCCCAGCTCGAACGCTTCGCCACGCTCAAGACCATCGACGAGCGGTGGAAGGAGCATCTGTACGAGATGGACCTGCTCAAGGAGGGCATCGGGCTCCGGGCCTACGGGCAGAAGGACCCCCTGATCGAGTACAAGCAGGAGGGGTTCCGCATGTTCACAGAAATGCTGGGTCAGATCAACCGGGAGATCGTGGAAACGGTTTTCAAGGCGCAGATCCGGATCGAACAGCCGATGCTCGAATATGCGCCGCGCCGGCGGCCCGCCGAAATGGCCATGGTCCACGCGGAATCGACCGGCATGGGTTTTGCGGGCATTCCGGGGCCGGGCGCCGGAGGAGATGTCCCGCAAGGCCTGCCGCCCGGCGTCCAGCCGGGCCGGACCCGGCCGGTCCACGTCGAAAAGGCGCCGGGCCGAAACGACCCCTGCCCCTGCGGGAGCGGTAAAAAATACAAACACTGCCACGGCGCCTGAGCGGCGCGACACCTTCACAGTCAAGGAACACGGATTCCGCATGGAGAAATCACTCGTCATCGTCGAGTCCGACGCGAAATCAAAAACAATCAAGAAATTCCTGGGCGAGCATTTTGCGGTCAAAGCTTCGGTCGGGCATATCAAGAATCTTCCGAAAAACCGGCTGGGCGTCGACCTGACCAACGGATTCGAACCCGAATTCATCACCATCCGGGGCCGCGGCAAGATTCTGCAGGAGCTGAAAAAGCTCGCCCAGAATTCGGACCGGGTGTTCATCGCCACCGACCCGGACCGGGAGGGCGAAGCCATCGCCGCCCACCTGGCGGAGGAGATTGAGCCGAGCAATTCGCGCATCCAGCGGGTGCTGTTTCACGAGATCACCGAAAAGGCGGTGCGCGAGGCCATCGGGAATCCCCTGACCATCGACACCGACAAGGTGGAGGCCCAGAAGGCGAGACGGGTCATGGACCGGCTGGTGGGATACCAGGTCAGCCCGTTCCTCTGGAAGACGATTTACCGCGGCCTGTCCGCGGGCCGCGTCCAGACCGTGGCGCTCCGGCTCCTGTGCGAGCGGGAGGAGCAGATCTCGAAATTCACGCCCCGGGAATACTGGACGATCGAGGCCGAGTTCCGGACCAGGGAACAGGAAAAGTTCAAGGCGAAGCTGATGAAAATCGCGGGCCAGGACGCGGACCTGCCCGACGAGGCCGGAGTGAGGCGCCATTCGGAAATCCTGCAGGGCCTGTCCTTCGCCGTTTCGGACCTGAAAACGCGCGAGCTGGAACGCAATCCGTATCCCCCGTACACCACGAGCACGCTCCAGCAGGATGCGGTGCGGCGTCTCTCCATGACAACCAAGCAGATCATGGCCGTGGCGCAGCAGCTCTACGAGGGCGTGGACCTGCCCGAAGGCCGGGTCGGCCTCATCTCCTACATGCGTACCGATTCCACCCGGCTCTCCGCGACCGCAGTCGAGGAGGCCCGGCAGGCCATTGCCGAGGGATACGGCCTCGAGTACGTTCCCGCCAAGCCCAGGCAATTCTCGAACAAGAAATCGGCCCAGGACGCGCATGAGGCGATCCGGCCGACGTCGCTGAAGCGGCCGCCGCAGAAAATCGCGCAGTATCTCACGCCCCAGCAGAAGAAGCTGTACGAGTTGATCTGGAACCGCTTTCTGGCCTGCCAGATGGCATCCGCGAAATTCCGCCAGACGATCCTCGAAGTCACGGGCGGGGACTACCTGTTCCGCACCATCGGCACGGATGTCGTCTTCAAGGGTTTCATGCAGATCTACGAGGTCGAGGAGAAGGAAGCCGGCGAGCGCAACGCCGTTCCGCCGGGCGTGCGCAAGTCGGACGCGGTTTCCCTGCAGTCCCTGGACCCGGAACAGCATTTCACCAAGCCCCCCGCCCGTTTCAACGAAAGCAGCCTGGTGAAGGAGCTGGATTCGCTCGGCATCGGCCGGCCTTCGACGTACGCGCTGATCATCAGCATCCTGCTCGACCGCAAGTACGCGGAGCGGCAGGCGAGGACGTTGGTCCCCACCGAGCTCGGCGTCACGGTGAACGGCATCCTGGTGCTGCAGTTCCCCGACATCTTCAACGTGGGGTTCACCGCCCGGATGGAAGAGGAGCTGGATCAGATCGAGTCCGGGGACAAGAAGCGCCTGGACGTGCTCCGCGATTTCTACCAGCCCTTCAACGAGGCCGTGACCAAGGCCATGGACAAGAAGGAGGAGATCCGCGAATCGCTCCAGCAGGAGCATGACGAGAAGTGCCCGAAATGCGGCAAGGATCTCGTGGTGAAGTGGGGCCGCAACGGCCGGTTCATCGCGTGCACGGGCTATCCGGACTGCAAGTTCACCAAGCCCCTCAAGGAGGACATGGTCGAGACGAACGAGACCTGCGAGAAATGCGGGTCTCCCATGGTCGTCAAGACGGGGCGGTTCGGCCGCTTTCTCGCCTGCTCGCGGTATCCCGACTGCAAGTCGACCAAACCGCTGTCAACGGGCGTGCCCTGCCCCGCAGAGGGCTGCACCGGCACGCTGGTGGAAAAGCGGAGCGGCCGCGGCAAGATGTTTTTCGGGTGCTCCCGGTACCCGGACTGCAAGTTCGCCACCTGGAACCGGCCGCTCGCCCAGAAATGCGAAAAGTGCGGATTCCCCGTGCTCGAGCAGAAGGTCAGCAAGAAGAAGGGCGAATATCTGCAATGTCCGCAGTGCAAAGCCACATCCGGAGAGGAGCAGGCGGAGGCCGGGACGGAAAGCGGGTCGTGACCGGCCCGATCGCCGGGTTCTCCGATTATCTGCTGAAGGAAAAGCGCTGTTCGGCGCACACGGCCGCGGCCTACCGGAGCGACCTGGCCCAGTTCGCGGAAGCACTCGCGGCCGGCAACCCGGACGCGGCGTTCGACCCGGCCGCGGTCGAGCCGGAGCAGGTCCGCGCCTGGCTGGCCGGCCTTGTGCGGCACGGCATGAACAAGCGGAGTGTCTCCCGAAAACTGGCGTCGATTCGGGCCTTCTTCGCGTTCCGCGGCCGGCATTACGGGGCGGCCGCCGATCCGACCGCTGGCATACGGCCGCCCAAACCGGACCGGCGTCTGCCGCGGTTTCTGCCGGAATCGGAAATCGCCGCCGCCTTCGGTCGGGTGGAGACGGACACGGATGCCGGGCTCCGCGACCTGGCAATTCTCGAGCTGTTCTACGGCACCGGCATCCGGCTCTCGGAACTCTCGGGACTCGATCTCGCGGATGTGGACCATGCGGGCCAGACCGTGCGGGTGCGGGGCAAGGGCGGCAAGGAGCGAGTGGCGCCGCTCGGACGCTCGGCATCCGGAGCGATCAAGCGATACCTGGCGCGCCGGGGCGCGTTTTCCCCGGATTCCGCCTGCGATGCGCTTTTCCTGAACAGCCGCGGCGGACGGCTCTCGCCGCGCGGCATCCAGAACCTCGTGCGCAAGCGCCTGCGGACCGGTTCCGGCCGCGAGCGCCTCAGCCCGCACATGCTCCGGCATTCCTTCGCCACGCATCTGCTGGACCGTGGCGCCGACCTCCAATCGGTGAAGGAACTGCTCGGGCACGCGTCGCTTTCCACGACACAGACGTACACGCATCTCACTCGGGACCGATTGAAGGCCGTCTACCGGAAGGCCCATCCGCGCTCCGATTCCCCGGCTTCATAGCAAGAAAGGAGAGGATCATGCGATTCAACATCACCGCCCGCCATTTCAAGCTGTCCGAGGAACTCAAGGCGTTCACGCAGGAGGAGGCGTCGCGGCTCGCGAAATACTACGACGGCATACTCGACATCGAAGTGATACTCGGCTGGGAGAAGAAGAACCGGACCGCTGAAATCAAGATCGCCGTGTACGGCACCGTTTTGACCGCGAGTGAAAGCTCGGAGGACATGCAGGGCTCCGTGCGCGTCGCCGTGGACCGGATGGAGCGGCAGTTGATCAAATACAAGGACAAGCTCCGGGGATTCGAGCACGAGAAAACGGCCGCGCCCGACGCCGGGGCGAAGGACTGACCCGGGATGGACACCCCGAAGGAACAGCGGTTCATTCCGGTCGAGACGCTGTACCGGGAGAACGAGAAACGCTGGCGCCTGGAGCTGCTGTCGGGAAAGGGCAGCTTTCAGAAGAAGATCACGGAAAAGGACCTCCACCGGCCGGGACTCGCGCTGGCGGGGTTCACCGATCTCTTCACCTTTTCGCGGGTGCAGATCTGCGGCAACACCGAGATCCTGTACCTGAACCGACTGACCCCCGACCAGCGCCGGAAGCGGCTCCGCAAGCTGTTCACGTTCGACATCCCCTGCGTCATCGTGACGGAAAACAACGCCCTGCCCCCGGAGTTCGTCCCGATTGCCGATGAGGCGGCGATCTCCGTGTTCCGGACGCCGTTCGCGACCACCAAGCTCTTCCAGCTCCTGGGCGATTACCTGGACGAGAAATTCGCGCCCCGCGAGCTGATTCACGGTTCGATGGTCGACGTCTACGGCATCGGCGTTCTGATCACGGGGCGGAGCGGCATCGGCAAGAGCGAGGTGGCGCTGGATCTCGTATCGCGCGGCCACCGGCTGGTCGCGGACGACATCGTCACGGTCGACCGGCGCACGTCGGGCGTTCTGATCGGCAAGGTGAACGAGACCCTCCGGTACCACATGGAGATCCGCGGTCTGGGGATCATCGACATCCACGCCATTTTCGGCATCCGCGGCATCCGGAAGATGAAGAAGGTGGAGGTGCAGGTCGAGCTGGTGGACTGGGAAAAGTCGGAAAAGTACGAGCGGCTCGGGCTGGAGGACATCACCGTCGACATTCTCGGCGAGAAGGTCCACCTCGTCCGGCTTCCCATCTATCCCGGCAAGAACATCTCGATGATCGTCGAAGTGATCGCGCTGAACGAACTGCTCAAGATCTACGGTTACAACGCGGCCGAGGCCTTCGAGAACCAGATCGCGCGCACGATCAGCGGGAAGCTGCGCGGCTACGAGCACGACCCCGATTACATTCACGAGTGAGTGACATGAAAGAACGGAAAGCGGAACTGATCGTCGGACTGGTGGTCACCGCCGGTGTGCTGCTGCTGGTGATGGGCGTGGTGTGGGGAAAGAAAGCCTCCTTTTTCTCGAACTGGTCGGTACGCCTGGTCCGGTTCGAGGATGTGCGGGGCCTGGAGAGCGGGGATCCGGTGGTGGTGCGGGGCATCAGCCAGGGCACGGTGGACGACATTCGTCTCAAGCCGGGCTGGGTCGAGGTGAAGCTCCGCCTCCGCAAGAGCCTGCGGCTGGCCTCGGACGCGGCCGTGTTCATCGACGACCGAAGCCTGATGGGCGGAAAGCAGGTGCGGATCGATCCGGGAACCAGCGAAATCCCGCTGGCCGATGACGCTGTGCTGAAAGGCAGCATCAGCGGTGACATGCTCGAAGCCCTCGCTTCCGGCAGCCGGGTTCTGACCCAGGTGGATTCCCTGGTCAGCAGGCTGATGGCGATCGCGGACAAGGAGCGGATGGCCGCCGTGCTCCGGAACGTGGAGAGCGCTTCGAGACAGACCAGCGGCATGCTCGAGGAAAACCGGGCCGCGGTGCGCGCCACGCTGAGCCAGCTCGAAGAGATGACCCGGACCCTGAAGGAGGATTCCGCAATCGGCCTGCTGGGCGGAACGGTCAAGCGCCTGGACAGCACCCTCGCCGTCATACAGAGGGTCGCGGTCGCGGCGGAGAGCGAAGACGGGACGTTCCGGAAACTGCTTCGGGACAGTGAACTCTATGACCGGCTGATGAGCACGTCCCGCGACCTGGACACATTGATCGTCGATTTCAAGCAGAATCCGCAGAAATACATCCGGGTGACGGTTTTTTAGCGGTTTTACCGCCTCAAAACAATTTGACTTTTGGCGGGATTGTTCTTAACTTAATCATCTATATCATTTTATAAGGATCGGAACGGAATGATACACGAGGCGAAGGCCAAACAGCTCCGCGTCATACCGGACGAAAGGGGCCATTTGATGGAAATCCTGCGCCGGGACGATCCGATTTTCGAGGCTTTCGGCCAGGTGTACATGACCACCACGTATCCGGGCGTGATCAAAGCCTGGCATTATCACAGAAAACAGAACGACAACATTGCCGTTGTCAAGGGCATGTTAAAACTGGTCTTATACGATGACCGGGAAGGTTCTCCGACACGTGGAGAGCTGAACGAGTTTTTCCTGGGCGAACACAATCCGCTTCTGGTGCATGTGCCGAAAAACGTGTATCACGGCTGGAAGTGCATCAGTCCGGACGAGGCCTATGTCGTGAACTGCGTCACGGAACCCTACAATTACAAGGATCCGGACGAGCACCGGCTTCCATTTGACACGGATAAAATCCCCTACAACTGGGACATCCAGATGGGATGACGCGGCCGGCCCGCGGGCCGTCCCGATCGGTCGGCACCCCATAATCTTATTGACAGGATCATTTCGTGAAAAAAATGCTGGTCACAGGCGGATCCGGCTTTATCGGCAGCAATTACATACGCTATGCCCTCGACCGGTACCCCGGCCTTCATGTCGTCAACCTGGACAAGCTGACCTACGCGGGCAATCCGGAGAATCTGCGGGACGTGGAGGCGGACTCCCGATACCGGTTCGTCAAGGGCGACATCTGCGACGAGGCCCTGGTGGACTCGCTGATGCCCGGCATTGAGGCCGTGGTCCACTTCGCTGCGGAGAGCCACGTTGACCGGTCCATCGGAAAGCCGGACGACTTCATCCGGACCGACGTGTTCGGCACCTTCGTCCTGCTCGAGTCGTCGCGGCGGCACGGGGTTCAGCGCTTCGTCCAGATCAGCACGGACGAGGTGTACGGCAGCACCGAAGACTCCAAATTCCGCGAGACCGACCCGCTCATGCCGTCGAGCCCCTATTCCGCGTCCAAAGCCGCGGCCGACCGGCTGGCCTATTCCTACTGGGTGACCTACAAGCTCCCGGTGGTGATCCCGCGGAGCTCCAACAACTACGGCCCTTTCCAGTATCCCGAGAAACTCATCCCGCTCTTCGTCACGAACGCGATCGACGACAAACCGCTCCCGGTTTACGGCGACGGCCTCAACGTCCGGGACTGGATTTATGTGGTGGATAACTGCGAAGCCGTCGATCTCGTGCTTCAGAAGGGCCGGGACGGAGAGGTCTACAATGTCGGCGGCGGGAACGAGCGGACGAATCTGGAGATCACCAAGACCATTCTCCGCGAACTCGGCAAGCCGGAAAGCCTGATGACCTACGTGAAGGACCGCGAGGGCCATGACCGGCGGTACGCGCTCGACACGGAGAAGATCCGCGGCCTGGGCTGGCAGCCGCGGCATTCCTTCGAGGCGGCCATGGCCGACACCGTGTCCTGGTACCGCGACCACCGGCCCTGGTGGGAGAAGCTGAAGAGCGGGGAATACCTGGAATACTACAAGCGGCACTATTCTCAGGAACCGTCAAC
This sequence comes from uncultured bacterium, assembly GCA_964577095.1. Classification (GTDB taxonomy): domain Bacteria; phylum Zhuqueibacterota; class QNDG01; order QNDG01; family DTFT01; genus JAFGAX01. The sequence goes on from CAZNXX010000041.1 coordinate 9,494, forward strand.
GTAACCGGAGAGGGCATTCGTATGGATCTGCAGAAGAAGATCGAGGACAAGAAGGCGGTGGTGGGCGTCGTGGGGCTGGGGTATGTCGGTCTGCCCCTGCTCATCGAATTCGTCTCCGGGGGGTTCAAGTCCATCGGCTACGACATCGATGACCGAAAGGTGTCCTCTCTCAAGAAGCGCAAATCCTACATCCGCCACATCTCCTCCGATCGCATCGCCTCGCTCGTCGACTCCGGACGGTTCGACGCGACCACCGATTTCTCGCGCATCCCCGAAGCGGACTGCATCATCATCGCGGTTCCCACGCCTCTCGACAAGCATCAGCAGCCCGACCTGAGTTTCATCGAAAAGACCTCCGAAGCCGTTTCGAAGCACCTGCGCAAGGGACAGCTGGTGGTGCTCGAAAGCTCCACCTGGCCCGGCACCACGGAAGAGGTGATGAAGCCCATCCTGGAGCGATCCGGCCTTGTCTGCGGAAAGGATTTCTGGATCGCGTTCTCGCCGGAGCGGGAGGACCCGAACAATCCCCAGTACTCCACCAAGACCATTCCCAAGGTCGTGGGCGCCAATGATCCCACGGCCCTGGCCTGCGCCAAGGCCCTGTACGACGCGGTCATCGTCCAGACTGTGCCCGTGTCCTCGAGCCAGGCGGCCGAGGCCACCAAACTGCTCGAGAACATCTTCAGGAGCGTGAACATCGCGCTGGTCAACGAGATGAAGGTGATTCTCGACCGCATGGGAATCGACGTGTGGGAGGTCATCCGCGCCGCCTCGACCAAGCCGTTCGGCTACATGCCCTTCTACCCGGGTCCCGGACTCGGCGGCCACTGCATTCCGATCGATCCCTTCTACCTGACCTGGAAGGCGCGCGAATTCGACATGCCGACCCGGTTCATCGAGCTCGCGGGCGAGATCAACTCCAACATGCCGTACTGGGTCGTGGGCCGGGTGGGCGACGCGTTGAACACGAAGAAGAAGAGCCTCAACGGGTCCAGGGTCCTCATCCTCGGCGCGGCCTACAAGAAGGACGTCGACGACGTGCGCGAGAGCCCGACGCTCAAGCTGATCGAGATCCTCGAGGACCGAGGCGCGAAGGTCGACTACAACGACCCCTACATCCCCAAGATGCCGCACGTGCGCAAGTACCAGTACGAGATGAAGAGCGTTCCCCTGACGCCCGCGAACCTGAAGAAGTACGACGTCGTGCTGATCTCGACGGACCACACGTGCTACGACTACGCGATGGTCGCGAAGCACGCGAAGCTCGTGGTGGACACCCGGAATGCGGTGAAGGCGGCGGGGAAACTGAAAGAAAAGATTTTCAGGGCGTGAACTTCGGATTCTGAGCCGGGTCGATACGGATCGGTTGAATCTGATCGCTTGTGCATTCCCCGGCCCCGCGAAGCGGGCAGCGGGGTAGGCGAGCGAATATAATATAGTATTTTCTTTACAGACAGAAAATTCCCCGCAGCTTGCCGCGGGGTACTTCAATCGGGCGCCGGCGGGGAGCCGTGATGACTCCCGCCCGCCGTCTTTTCTTGTGAGCGGACAGTGACAACGACAGGGAATTTCATGAGGAAATCAACCCTTTTTCTCGTCCTGGCATTTATTCCGTTTCTGATGGGACAGGATGATGCCGAGGATAACTCAGGGTTTCTCTCGAACAAGACGATGAATGATTCACGCGCCATCCAATATTACTATCAGAAATTTCAAAGCACACAATCCGCCGACCGCGGTGAGGCCGAAGGATGGATCGACACCGGCGTGTCGCCCTCGTTCGGAATGGACAAGGAGACTCTTCTCGAGGAGATGAGAAAGGCCACGCCGCTCGACGGATCCGTGGATCCGGATATCTATCGGCTTGGGCCGAACGATCTGCTGTCCGTCAATATCTGGGGCCGGATTCCGTTCGAGTATAAACTTGCGGTCACGCCGGAAGGAACACTCGTGGTGCCGAATGTCGGCATCCTTGATGTCAGCGGGAAAACACTGAATGAAGCAAAACATCTCATTTCGGAAAAGATGGGGAAGACCTTTATTCAGGGGGAGATCACCACAACGCTTCTGAAGGCGCGCATTTTTCTCGTTCATGTCAGTGGGATTGTCGACAATCCCGGGACGTATTACGCCAGCGCGTCCCAGCGGGTTGATCACGCGATCTATCAGGCGAATTTACGCAGGGGAACAACGGCCGAGAAGGAAGGTTCGCTTCAGGCGAAAAGGCAGCAGGCGCTTACGCAGACATACGGCATCCGATATTTCGGGGGAGACGATCCGGTCCGGCCGGAGCTTGTCCCATCCCTTCGGAACATCCGGTTGATTCGACGGAACGGTGAAACCTTGTACGTGGATCTGGTTTCGTACTACGCCACGGGTGACACCCGCTGGAATCCCTATCTGAACGATGGCGACCGCATCGTCGTTCCCAATCTGAGTCTGTCCGGTAATTCCATATCGATATCCGGCGAGGTGCGGCTCGAAGGTACATACGAGTTTTTTCCCGGTGATTCTTTGAAGCGCCTTCTGAACCTCGCTCAGGGTGCGACTCATTTGGCGGATATGGAAGGCTTTATTCTGTACCGGAAAAATTCGACGAGCGGAGCGTATGATCGTATTGAAGTCAACATGACGAATGTTCTGGCGGGGAACGAGCATGATATCCAGCTGGCCCCTGAAGATAAAATTGTCGTACCCCCGATTCTTCCCGGGAAACGGGAGGAGTGCGTTACGATCAAGGGAGAAGTCCGGCGGCCCGGCATTTACCCGATTCTCAACGATCGGTCATCTTTAAGGGAGCTGATCCGGTTGGCCGGGGGGTTCACGGAAGAAGCCTCCCTGCGCGAGGCTCGGCTCCTGCGCGATGTGGATGAGGAGGACCGGGTGAATGAAAATCCTGATTATTCCCGCCTCTCCATGCTGCGGCTGTCGCCGCTGGATGAACAGGAGAGGGAATATTTCAATTTCGAGTCGGCGATCATGCGCCCCTTTGTTTCCGTCGATTTTGAAAAGGTGTTCTCCCGGGGCGATACGACTCGGGATGTCATGCTGCGCGGCGGGGATGTCGTGTGGGTGCCGAGAAAGACGAACGCGATTTATGTTTTCGGACAGGTCAAGAACCCGGGATATGTGGAATTTATACCTGGTCAGAAGCACCGGTATTACATCAGCCGCGCGGGAGGCGTGACGCGCATGGCCAATCAGAACGGGGTGAAAATCATCCAGGCAGGTAATTTGAACTGGTTTTACCCCGGCCAGGTCGATGTCCAGGCCGGTGATTCCATATACATCCCCAGAAAGAAAGACCATACGTTTGTTCAGAATCTGTCCCGACTCAGCACTGTTCTTTCTCTGGCGAGCAGCGCCCTAACCGTCATTTTCGTGTTGGGTAAGAATTAAACCCGGGATCGAGTGCAATGAAATCGGACAGAAATGGAAAAACCACACGTTTCACGGACATCCTCCAGGTAATCTGGACCTGGCGGAAGCTGTTTATCGTGAACCTGACGGCCGTTTTCGTTCTCGCGGTCGTCGCTTCGCTTTTCATCCCGAAGAAGTACAGATCCATCGCCACATGCACGATCGCTCCGGGCGGAGCCAAAGGCGGACTTGGGAGCCTGGCAGGGATGCTGTCGGGAAGCAACAGTATCCTTTCGATGAGCGCCAAGGCGTTCGGAGGGGGATCGACAGAAGAGGATGTCGTGCTCGGGATTCTGGGCAGCCGGTCCGTGCTGAGCCGGACGATCCATGAATTCGAATTGATGCGATACTACAAAATCGGCAAGAATAACATGGATAAGGCGATCCGGCAGTTCAGCCGGGACGTTTCGTGCGAACCGAATGAGTTCGGCTTCATCGAGGTCAGCGTCATCCACAAGAATCCGGCAACAGCAGCGGATATCGCGAATTTCATGATCGGCCTGGCCGATAGTTTCAATGTCGAGCTCAATATCGAAGCGGCCCGCAGAAACCGCATGTTCGTCGAGCAGCGGTTCATGCAGAACGCGTCTGAACTGAAAACGGCAGAGGACCGGCTGTATGATTTCGAGAAGAAATACGGCGTATTTATCGTGCCTGAGCAGGTCAAGCTGGCGATCGCGGCGGCGGGTGACGTCGAGGCGGAACTGCTGAAGAATCAGGTTGCGCTGAACACCATCAAGGGCCAGGTGGACCCCGGTTCCATGCTGTATCAGAACGTGGAATTGAAGATTCAGGCACTGCAGGAAAAATTGAAGGGCATGGATGCAGGATCCGACCAGTCTTCCGGAAGCGTTCTTGTCCCATTCCGTAAAATGCCGTTTCTGCAGATTGAATACATCCGCCGTCTTCGAGAGGTGGAGACACAGAACAAGCTCATGGAGTTCCTGTATCCGGTTTACGAGCAGGCCAAGATGGAGGAAAGAAAAAGCATCCCGCTTCTGATCACAATCGACAAGGCCGTCTCCCCCCAGCTGAAGTATTCACCCAAGCGTGCGGCCCTGGCACTCGGTCTGATGGCGGTTGCGTTCTTGCTCCACCTGTTATTCGTCCTTCGAACGCATTTCCTGATGCATGCCGATCTCGAACAAAACATGATTGAACAATTCGAAACCCGCACAGCCCGGCAGGTGGCCCGATTGTACCGCGTCCAGGCCTGAGCGGACGTTCAGACAGCATGATCCCCGGAATCACCCTCGTTATTCTCTGTTTCTCTCTTTTTTGGGGCAGGCATTTTTTCAAGCACTGGTATAATCCTATCGCCATCTATGCAGTGATGTGGTCGCTGGAGATCTTGCTGTATGAAATCCGGTTGATGCATTATCCGTTCCTCGCCAACAGGACGTGGCTGGTGATCGGGTGCGGATTTCTTGGTTTTATGGCCGGGGTCTTTGCATACTTCTGGGGTAGCCGGCTCTACGGGATTGGAGGCAACACGCGGGAAGCCGAAGAGGAAGGATGGATCCGAAACAGGAGATTGCTAAACGGGATCATTCTGTCAACCGCGCTGTTGGGCATTGTCGGGGCGATTCAGCATTGGATGGTGCTGCTGCGGGAATTCGGATCTATCGGCGGAATCATTCTGAATGGCCCCACAATCTACCGCATGCGAGTGGCAGGAGAAATCCATGGGCTGCTTCCTTATGTGACTTCCTTGCTTAATGTGTCCATCTTCTTCTCCGGAATCTACACGGGACGATACGGGCTCTTATCGATTGGGATGTTCTTCGCTTTCGGTGGTGTGGTGATCGAAGACCTCGCTAATTTCGGCAGGGAAGGGATGCTGTTCGCTTTCTTCGAATTCATCGCGATCGTCCTGGTATTTCAGGCACGATTCACCTCTCCACGCGAGAGAAGAAAAGTCAGAAGGCGACAACTGTACAGCCTTGTGACTGTTTTTCTCGTTTTAATCCTATTCGCATCAATCATACGGTCATTGAGAAGCGGGAAGGAAGTGATCAAGGGGGCTTCTCGCAAACTGAATAAAACCGAGACGGGTACCGTCATCACACCCTCAATGTATTTGTACTTCAGTTCCCAGATCGTCGTGCTGAATCAGTATCTCCAGAAGGAGAATGAGTTCAATCGATGGGGGGAGAACACCTTTCTCCCCGTTTACAATGTCCTGTCTAAGTTCGGGTTCGTCCGTCGTCCGTCCACTTATCAGGAAGGATACTTTATTCCCGTATGGTCCAATACGGGGACTTTTTTAAGGGAGATCCATTCTGATTTTGGGATATTGGGTGTCGTTTTTCTGCCCTTCCTGCTGAGTTTATTCTTGTCTTTTTTTTGGAACCGATACCGGAACACGGGCAGAACGCACTATCTGGTTTTTTTAACTTATCTGCTAATTGTTGTGCACTTTACTTTTCTGATGATGATCACCCGTTCCGCCAAATGGTGGATCAGCTCGGCGATCATCCTGTTTATTCTGTTCGCGTTGAACCGCATCAAATCCTGCGCTCCGGGCGGATCGGTGCGGGAATAAAGCCGGGCGAATCGATTGAGTCCCCTTTTTGATTTAAAAAAACTCGCGGCCAACTCCGTCTATCTGTTCGCCGGCCAGGTTTTCGGCATGGCGCTGAATCTGGCCACGTTCATTCTGATGGCCCGATACATGGACGAGGCCGCGCTGGGCGTATTCTCCTACGGTTTGGTGGTCGTCGGATTCTTCACCCTCATTCCCGATTTCGGGATGAAACCCATACTGGTCCGCGAAGCCTCCCGGTCCGGAGAACGGGACGGATTTTTAGACGCCGCATTTACGCTGAAGGTGATTCTTTCCGCGGCGTCAGTGGCGGGGGTAGTCATTTTCGCCTTTCTCACCCTGCGTGATCCTTCGGACCGGCTGGTCTTTCTCATTCTCTCATTCACGATTCTGATCTCGAGCAAATCCAACTCGCTCCGGTCCCCGTTCGAATCCATATTAAACGCGCGACTGGAGAGCGGGCAAGTGGTCCTGGCTCAATTGCTCGATTACGGGCTTCAGCTGACTCTTATACTTTCGCTCGTCCTGGTCCGCGCGTCAGTCATGGCGATTCTCTCGGCCTATGTCTTTTCCAGCCTGGCTGGCTTGGTATATTTATGGGGTATCTCCGGAAGAAAGGGGATACGGCTCCGGATTCGGTTGAACCCGGGTAAATGCATTCGGGTCATCCGGGAATCCCTCCCGCTATTCATTTACCTGCTTCTGGTCCTGTTTCTCGATCGTTTCGATGTGTTCCTCATTCGGCATTATGGAGGCGACGCCGCGGTGGGCCTCTATTCGGGGGCTTATCGCCTTGTGGCTCCGATGTCCTTTCTCCCGTATGCCATCACGTATTCACTCCTGCCCGTGTTTTCAGCCGGAGGCCGCGAGGGGGAAACGCGGAAGTATTTCGACTTCGGTCTGAAAATCCTGTTCTGGATGGGCATTCTGATCGCCCTCGCGACTTCGACCGTGGGGAAGGAGCTTTTTGTTCTTCTTTTCGGGGATAAGTTCCGTTCCGTTTCGTCCATTTTCCAGATGCTGGTTATTTCGCAGATGGCCTATTTCATGGTATTTTTTCTGATTGATTACTGCAATTCACAGAATCGCCAGATTGTCGGACTGCAGGTTGTTGGAATCAGCGCAATTCTCTCGATACCGCTGCAGATTGCACTGATCAGGCGTTTCGGTCTGACGGGCGCAGGTTTTGCGAAAAACATCATGTACGTCGTGAATCTTTCACTCCTGGCGTGGATCATGCGACGGCATCTACCGGCAACGTATCATCCAGCCCTTTTGAAGACGGTTTCGGCGGTTTTCGTCTCCATGATTGTCTTGATCGGTATCGTTCTTGCTCCCCCTCCGATCGCTCTCCGTCTCGTTCTGCTCTTCGGCGGATCTGCGTTGATGATGGCTTCTAAAACCTTCAAAGAAGGCATGCTCATTCTGGGGCGGTTCGTCCATGACAGCAGATGATCATACGCGCCTTTCCGTCGTCATTGTCAACTACCGTGCCGACGACTTCCTGAAGGAATGCGTCCGCTCCATTCAGGCGCAGCGGCGGGCCGGGAAGACGGAGACGATCATTGTCGAGAACGGAGATGGCGATTACTCGGATCCCATATTCGAAGACGCGATTCTCGTCAGGAATTCAGGAAATGAAGGATTCGCCAAAGCCAACAATGTCGGATTCGGACAAGCGCGGGGGGACCTGGTGCTGATTCTGAATCCGGACACCGTGCTTCCGGAAAACACGCTGGAAAGATGCTGCCGATATATGGAGGCGAACCCGAAAATTGGAGTGCTGGGCTGCAAGCTGCTGAATTCGGATGGAACGCTGCAATCGTCCTGCCGGAATTTCCCCGGCATGCTCACGTCTTTTGTGGAAAATATGGGATTCTACCGCTGGTTGGGCCGGATCGGGTGGCTCAGAAACCGATATCTCATGGTGTGGGACCATGATGCCGTCAGGCGAGTGGATTCGGTCAAGGGTGCGTTCATGCTGACCCGCAGGAACCTGATCCGGGCAATCGGCGGTTTCGACGAGCGGTTTTTCATGTACTGCGAAGAGGTGGACTTCTGTCTGCGAGCAAAGCAGGCGGGGTACGAGGTTGTGTTTTATCCGGATGCGGCGATCACGCATTTCGGGGGAAAAAGCACCGAGATCCACTCGTTGAAAAATCTGATCGAATTGCACCGTTCCTACCGGTATTACTGCCGCAAGCATTTCGGGCCGCTCAAATCATCGGTTTGTATATGTCTTTATTTCCTGGGCGTGGTTTTAAGGACCCTTACGCACTTCAACGGCGCATGGTCGAAGAACGTACAGAAAAGGAATCGATTCAGACTTTTTTATGAAACCGCGAAATCCTACTTTAAATAAAGCAGCAGGGCGGGTTTTCATCCTGCTCCAGAGCGATTACCCGGATGACCCGCGGCTGTCGAGGGAAATCGGCGCCCTGCGGAACGCCGGCTGGCGGGCGGTGCTGCTCTGCAACAACCGGGCTGGTCGGCCGCTCCGGGAGGAAACCGGGGAATTGACCGTGTACCGGGTTCCCAGTCCTTTCCGGCTCTTTCCCCCGCTGAATACATGGCTGACCTCGCCGTTTCTCCTGAATCCCGTCTGGATACTGGCCTGCATACGGGTCCTCGTTCGGGAGCGGATCGACGCCGTTCATGTGGTCAACCTGCCGCTGGCGTTGATGGGGATACTGGCGGGCCGCATACTGCGGAAACCGGTGGTCTACGACATGTTCGAGAATTACCCGGAAGCCATCCGTTCCTGGAACCTCAGGGGATTCCGCTCCATTCTCCGGAATCCCCGTATCGCTGAAATCATCGATCGCTTCTGCATGAGAAAGGCGGACCGGGTCATCACCGTGGTACAGGAAGCCGCGGACCGGCTCAGGTCGAAAGGGATCGAGCCGGAACGTGTGGCCGTGGTCGAGAACACCGTGGATCTCGCAAAGTTCCGGTCTTTCAGACTGGATGACGGCATTGTGCGGAGGTATAAGGATAAAACCGCTCTCATTTATACCGGGCAGTTCAGCAAGGAGCGGGGATTGGAGACAGCCATTGAGGCAATGCCAATCTTGAGAAAGCGCATCCCGAATGCCATACTTGTGCTGGTTGGATCCGGACCCTATAAAAAGGTCTTGGAAAACGAGGCAAAAATACGTAAAATTAATGATATAATTGAGTTTACCGGATGGGTGGACTACGGACTTTTCCCCTCTTATATCCGGGCAGCGTCCGTGTGCATCATCCCCCAGCCGTCGAACCCGTTCATCGACACGACCATGCCGAACAAGATGTACGAATACATGGCCATGGCAAAACCGGTGCTGTCGTCCGACGCAAAACCCTTCCGCAGGCTGATCGCAGAGTGCCGGTGCGGAGAGACATTCCGCTCCGGTTCGCCTGAGGATTTCGCGGATCAGGTCGTCCGCATCCTGAAGTCCGATGTCCCTTACGGAAAAAACGGAAGACGCGCGGTGGAGAAAAAATACAACTGGGCCGTTTCTTCGAAAGAATTGATTCGTCTGTACGAGACCCTCTGAAGGAGAGAGCAATGCAGGTTCCTTTTCTGGATTTGAAATCCCCCCACATCCGTCTCAAGGACGAAATTCTGAAGCACGTGGGCGACGCGCTCTCCGGCGCCCAGTTCATCGGCGGCGAGAACGTCAGCGGGTTCGAATCCGAATTCGCCGCGTTCTGCGGAAGTCCGCACGCCATAGCGGTCAACAGCGGCACGGACGCCCTGCGCTTCGCGTTCATCGCCGCGGGAATCAAACCCGGCGACATCGTCATCACCGTGCCCAACACCTTCATCGCCACCACCGAGGCGGTCAGCCAGGTCGGGGCGGAAATCGCGTTTACGGATACGGACAAGAAAAACCATCAGATGGACCCGGTTCGTCTCGAGCAAACCGTCCTGAAGCTGAAACAGGAAAACCGTCCGGTCCGCGCGGTCGTGCCCGTGCACCTGTTCGGCCATTGCGCGGATATGGATCCGATCCTCGATATCGCGAAAAAGCACGATCTGCTCGTCATCGAGGACGCGTGCCAGGCGCACGGCGCGGTGTACAAGGGCGGAAAAAAGGCCGGCGCCATGACCTCGGTCGGGTGCTACAGCTTCTACCCGGGCAAGAATCTCGGCGCGTGCGGAGAGGGCGGCGCGGTCGTGACGACAGACGCGGACATGGACAGGACCGTGCGCATGCTCAGGGACCACGGCCAGAGCAAAAAGTACATCCATGAAATCGAAGGATACAACGGCAGGCTCGACGCCATACAGGCCGCCATACTCCGGATCAAGCTGAAGCATCTCGGCGAATGGAACGCGGCACGCAGAAAAAAGGCGAAACTCTATGATCAGCTGTTGGCGGGCGTCAAGGGGGTCACGGTTGTGCCTGAACCGGCCTGGTCCGAGAGCGTCTACCATCTGTACGTGATTAAAGTGGCGGATCGCGACACCGTGCAGAAGAAACTCAGTGACAAGGGGGTTGCCACGGCCCTGCATTATCCCATTCCCCTCCACCTGCAGAACGCGTACAAGGGATTGGGATACCAAAAAGGCGATTTCCCCGTGTCCGAAAAACAGGCGGAAGAAATCCTCTCCCTCCCGATGTTCCCGGAACTGACGGAAGAGCAGATCCGCTACGTGGCGGATTCGGTGAAGGAATGTGTCGCGTAGGGCCGCGGGCCGCGGCGAAATGTCCGGTTCCGTCCCATCCCATTTGAGGGAAGCATCACACTTGAACCCGAAGTCTGAAAAATATCCGCTCGTCTCCATCGTCATCCCCATGTTCAACGAGGCGGACGCGATACGGCGGTGCCTCGAGTCGCTGTTCCTGCAGGATTACCCCCAGGACAGGCTCGACATCGTGGTCGCGGACGGGTGTTCGACGGACGGATCCGCGGACGCGGTGAAGTCCCTGGCCTCGGGCCGTTCCAACCTGCGGCTGGTTCCGAATCCCAAACAGCGCACGCCCGCCGGCCTGAACGCGGGCATTCGCGCGTCCAGTGGCGAAATCGTCATCATACTCGGCGGCCACACCCGGGTGAAGGAGGATTTCGTCCGGTTGAACGTGGAGGCCATGGCGCGGACGGGCGCGAAATGCGCGGGCGGCACCCAGATCAATGTGGGCGATACCTGGCTCCAGCGGGCCATCGGCATCGCCATGGCCTCGCCATTCGGGCTCGCGAGCGCGCCATACCGGTTTTCGCGCAGGGAACAGTACGTGGACACGGTCGTGTACGCGGCCTACAGGCGGGAACTGTTCGATGAAGTGGGCTTTTTCGACGAGGATCTGTTCATTTCCGAGGACGCGGAAATGAACTGGCGGATACGGAAGGCCGGGCACAAAATATTCTTCACGCCGAAAATCGTTTCGTATTATTACCCGCGGAAGACGATACCCTCCCTGTTTCGCCAGCTCTTCAGGTACGGTATTCTGCGTGTCAATGTCATGAAAAAACACCTGGACGCGGTCAAATGGATACACCTGGTGCCGGTCGCCTGTATTATTCTGGCATTCGCCCTGCTCCTACTGGGGCAATGGAAAGCTTTGATTTTACTGCTTGGTTTTTATGTCCTGGCCGTGTTATATTATAGCTTGCGAGGCGCTCTGCGGGAGGG
>CAZNXX010000042.1:0-20964 GCA_964577095.1 uncultured bacterium
TGTTGCGGACAAAGCCCTTGAGGTCGAGGGACACGGCCCGCCTGTACACGAAGGGACGGAATCCGACGCCCTGCACGAGGCCTCGGACAAGAATGTGCCGGCGGGTCAAAGACATCTTTGGAGTTTATAGTTTATAGTTCATGGTTCAATGTTCATGGTTAAAAATCGTTCTGGGTTCTGGGTTCTGAGTTCCGGGTTCCGGGTTAAGGGGTGTCATTCCCGCGATTTTTAAGCGGGAATCCAGGGAGGGGTGGAGTTGTAGGTCCGAAATGGCCCGCGCTTCCCAGCGGGCCTTTCGGACATTGTCATAGCGAACTGTCCGATAGCCCCGCGCCTTCGGCGCGAGTGCCGCGAAGCGGCATATCGGACCTACAAAAACTTGAACCTTGAACTTTGAACTCCTATCTCTTCAGCACCCCGTCCAGCGCTTCTTTCGCCCGGTCCTTCAGCTTATTCTCCTCGGCCTTCTTGCGCTTGTCGATTTCCTTTTTCAGGGCTTCGATTTTGCCGTCGAGGAGCGACCGGTCATCCCCGATCCATTTCTCATAACCGTTCAGAAATTCACCGACACCCTTGTATTTTGTGCCGACGGAAGCCTCGAACTCCGCGAGCTTTTCGTCGCGTATCCGGTACAACTTCGAACGGATGCGGGCTTCCGCGTCCGCCACTGCCCTGGCTCCAAGGCTCCGGAGCTCCCGCGACGCCACCTCGTCGATGTTGGAATCAACGCTGAAACGGAACCCCGCGGCGTTCCGGTCCGCGGCCACGTCCAGCGTGATGCGGTCGAGTTTCCCGATGACGGACTGCACGACGCCCGCGAACAGGTCGCTGGAAGCCCTGGCCAGAGAGTCGAAAACCACCCCGGAAGCGTCCGCGTTGAACCTTGCGGAAAAGTCGTTTTCACGGAACCGGAGCGTCAGGTCCAGGTCCGCCCGGCCCTTCCGGATAACCGACGGCAGGTATTCGGAATTCATCATCCGGACGTTGCTCAGCCGGAGATCGGAGACCCGGATGCGGAAGTCATCGATTGCGGCCCCGGTCACGCGGTTTAAAACTCCTTTCAAAACCGCGTTGCGGCCGTCCGGGGTCCGGGCGGTGATGTCCACGGTCATGGGCTTGCCGGTGATCCATGGCTGGTTCGTGATGTTCTCGGCCGTGCCGGACAGGCGGACGTCCGTGTAGGCGGAACCGGGCTCCACCCGGCCGGACAGGCTGATTCTGCGGATGAGAAAATCGGGCGCCGCGTGCCGGTCCTCGAAATGGATATCCTGGCCCTTGAAACGGGGTCGGGATTGCTTCTCGGGTTTGGCTTTCCGGGGAAGCTGCGCCAGGAGCCCCTGATAGGCGCCGAGGACGAAGTCGGACGCGGACGCCAGGGTGCCCCCGATGAGTTTCTCGGCGATGGCGCGGAACGACAGATCCGGCAGTTTCGCCTTTTCCGCCACGGTCCGGTAATCGTCCTGAATCCAGCCGGCCAGCTGATCCGGCACCGCGGAAAACCTGCGGATGTCCGCGCGAATCGCCTTCTGCCGCACGTCGAACGTATCCGCGATCGCGGCCAGGCTTTTCCGCGCGGAGTTGGCCTTATCGACCAGCGCCAGTCCCTCCTGAACGGTTTTGATCCCCTGCGGGTCGAGACCTTCAAAATCGTCCCGGATGCGCTTCAGTTCCTCGTCCGGCTTGAAGCTTTTCTGAAAAGCCGCCCAGCCGGCCGCCGCGGCCATTCCTTCTTTCCGCACGGAATCGACGCGATGCACGCTGCGGATGCCGGACAGGGCGATGAGGCTGTCGACATTCAGCCTGCGCCTGAACAATGCCGGGTCGAAATTCATTTTCGGCAGGGCTTCCACTTCCTTCCGGATATCCGCCTTGACTCCTTCGATGAAATCGGATCTGATTTTTTCAGCCAGCCGGGGCTTCCGGGCCAGGGAACCGTCCGTCCGGCGGGCGGTGCCGGAACGGACGTCTTCCACGACCATTTCTTCGATGATGATGCGATTCCTCATCAGTGCCGGGGGATTCATCCGAAAGGAGTTCCGGCCCGTTTCCAGGATGTTCCGCATGGGCCGGCCGGGATCAGCGGCCTGCAGGCGGGTCCAGCGGACGGACAGGTCCGACAGCTTCAGGTCGAATCCGTCGATCTCGACTTTCGCGCCCAGCGCCTCCTCCCCCGCCTTCTCGACTCCCCATTCCAGCCATCGGTCCATGAACACGGTTGTCACGAGGAACCAGCCCAGGGCGAGAACAGCCGCGGCGATGAATCCTTTCCAGCGTATCCATCCCTTCGGCCGGGGGGTCTGTTTTGTTTCCATGTCAGACCTCCAATCCGCGGATTTTCCAGAGGGTCTGGACAAATCCGGATGCGCCTGCCGCCTTGACCCATTTCCACCGGGCGATTCTGGCGTTCCACGATTCCCGGTACCGGACCACGAACGCGCGGAACAGCAGGGCATTGGGGATCAGAAGAATCAGGCTCACGATCCAGCTTCCCATCATGACCGTGTTGTTGAAGCGGGTCAGCGGCGCGACAGGCGCGTTGTACAGGTCCGTCCAGAACGGCTGGAGCGCGGGAACGCCGGTGAGCACGTAGAATCCGAGCGAATGAAAAGCCGGATCCAGCACCCAGGCGACCGCGCCGAACAGAAGCCAGGCGAACAGCGCGGCCGAGACGTTCACCCGGAACACACAGATCAGCAGAATGACCACCGCGGTGTGCAGGCCGAGAAACGGGGTCAGCCCGAGCACCGCGCCGAGGCTGAACCCCCAGGCGATGCCCCAAGCCGAGTCCGCGGAGCGGAGCAGGCCGATGAGTTTGGAGAGAAGCTTGAGGAATATCATGGGGCCTCCAGTCGGAAACGTTAAAACGTTAGAACGTTGACACGTTGGAACGTTCAAACGTTTTAACGTGTCAACGTGTTAACGTGTCAACGTTCCAGCGTTTTCTTGATCCGTGCCATTTTCGAACCGATCCGTTCCATTCGCCGGGTGAGCCGGTCGCGGGCGTCCGTCGCCCCGGCCTCCGGACGCACGGCCTCCAGAATGTCCAGGGCGGACAGGGCGGCATTCACCGCTTCCAGCGCCCGCTGCAGGTCGCCGGACCGGTGTTCATGATACTTGGCCAGTTCCTCCCATGCCCGGATCGGGCTCCGGATTTCACGCGCCGCGCGCTCCCAGACGGCCGCCATGGCGGACCAGTCTCCGGAGCGTTTCAGCGTCAAGCCCAGACGGAACAGGGCCTCCTCCCGTTCTTCCCTGCCGGAAGCGCCTTCCAGCACACGATGATAACAGGAAGCCGCGGTCTCGAACCGGCCCAGGGACTCGAATGCCCGGCCGAGCCCGATGCCGTCCTGCGGATGCCGGATGGATTCGAGAGGGCGGCCGTACATCCGGCCGGCCGCCGACCCGAGCGCGGCAAGGGCCAGAATGTCCCAGACATTGTGCCGGAACACCGGCGCCAGGCCCGCCGCGTTCCGGGTTCTCAGCCAGTCAAAGTACAGGCCCGGGATCAGGAAACCGGGGACGTCGTCCTGCCGCTGGAATCCGATCACCCGGTTCTCCACGTTCGAGAGGCTGCAGTCGACGAGCCGACGCTTCCAGATGCGCCGCGCCGTGAACAGCAGGTCCACGTGCGGGATCTCGCGGATACGCGTGCGCATGCGCTTGAGCGTGAACCGCGAGGCCAGCAGGGTGGCGTCGAAGCATTTTCCGTTGTACGAGACGAGCAGGCCGGCATCCTCCAGCCGGCCGGCCACGGCTTCAAGCGCGGCCCTCTCCTCGTCGAGATCCCGCATGAAATACTGATCCACCCGGAATCCGGTTCCGTCAAAGGCCCCGATGCCCACGAGAAACGGGACGGTTCCCGTTCCGCCCGCCAATCCGGTGGTCTCGGTGTCGAGAAAAAGCGCTTTTCGGAGGTCCGTGCCGGACAACGCGGGATCACGTCCCATCCAGGAGAGACGATCGGGCGGAATGTCGAACCATCCGCGGATGGGCTCGAGGCCATGGGAGTGGTTTTCCGGGAAGACGGAGCTGGAAAGGAAAAACGGTCCGGAACCGGAGCGGCACTCCGAACCGGAAACGTGATCGGTCAGATTGTCCCGCCCGCGCCGTGATTTTTCCGGCGTCGTGCGGGAGCCGGTGACGCCCAGCCGGTCAAGTTTTTCCCTGAGCTCCATCCGCCTTCTTCCGGTCCTGTATTTTCGCCCACATCTCGAACGCGCGGCGGAGATGGGGAATGGTGATCGAACCGCCGACGACCAGGGCGATGGAAACCGTCTCCTGAAATTCCGCTTCCGAAACGCCCTCCTCGCCGCACCGGACCAGGTGGTACAGCACGCAGTCGTCGCACCGGAGCACCAGGGAGGCCACGAGACCGAGCAGTTCCTTGGTTTTCGGCGGAAGCGCGCCTTCGCGGTACACGGCCGAGTCGAGGGCGAAAAACCGCTTGAGATCGAGGTTGCCGGAATCCAGGATCTCGGCGTTCATGCGCTCCCGGTATGCGGCGAATGCGTCGATGTCCTTTTCCATGAGTCGCTCCGGTTCAGGAGTGCGTGGGTCCCGGCTTGCCGGACGCGGAGGCGCGCCGCTTCCAGATGAAATAAACGGGGATCCCGGGGAGAACGTGGATGAGGCCGGGCCGTCTTCGGAATCCCGAACCCTTGTTAAAGATGATTGGACGGTTCGCCTTATCCGGTTCACCACATGCGCGCCAGACGCGCCGCGAGGCGTTCGGCGTACCGGATGTCGACCGCGTCGAACGCGGCCGGCCGGTCCGAATCCATGTCGAGCACGGCGCGGACCGCGCCGTTGCCGTCGAACACGGGGACGACGAGCTCGGATCTGGAATCCGGATCGCAGGCGATGTGCCCCTCGAACGCGTGGACGTCGGGCACGTTGATGGTCTCGCGCAGGGCTGCGCAGGTGCCGCACACGCCCTTGCCGAACGGCAGGAACACGCACGCCGGCCTGCCCTGGAAGGGCCCGAGGACGAGTTTGTCCCCGCGGACGAAATAGAAGCCTATCCACGATGCGTGGCCGTCGAGTCTCTTTTTCAGCACCGCGGCCGCGTTGCCCAGGTCCGCGACGCAATCGCCGCCCTTGGCCAGGCGGACGTCGATTTCCCGGAGCGCGGCTTCGTATTGGTTTTCCCTGGTCATGGTCTCAGGTCCGTATGAAAAGGCTCTTGACGATGTGCCCGGCGACCGCGGGGTTTTCCTTCATGCGCCGCATGCTGTACGCGTACCACAGCTCGCCATAGGGGACGTACACGCGAAGCGAAAAGCCCTGCGACACGAGGCGGGCCCGCATTTTTTCGGTCACGCCGTACAGCATCTGGAACTCGAACCGGTCGTTTGGAATGTTCCTCTCGCGGATCGTCCGGACGGCCCAGTCGACGAGAACCCGATCGTGCGTCGCGAGCCCCACGAAGGCTCCCGCGTCGAACATCATGAGGGCGAGCTTCCGGAACTGATCGCGGACCTCCTCGCGGCCCTTGTACGCGATTTCCGGCGCCTCGTTATAGATGCCCTTGCAGAGCCGGAGATGCGCGATCCCCTGGCGGATGAGCGCCCGGACGTCGTCCTCGCTTCGCCTGAGGCAGGCCTGGATGACGGCCCCCGTGTTCGCGTGCTCCTTCCGCACGGCCCGGTACAGGTCCAGGGTGGCGTCGGTGACCGTCGAATCCTCCATGTCGATCCGGACGAAATTGCCGAACGCGGCCGCGCGGGAAACCAGTTCCTCCAGGTTGCGGCGGCAGGACTCCGGATCGAGCCGCAGGCCGAGCTGGGAGAGCTTGACGGATAGGTTGGCGTTGAGCCGCTCTGCGCGGATCGAGTCCAGCACGGTCAGCGCGTCGGCCTTCGCCGTATCCGCCTCCTGCATCGTCCGGTTGTCCTCGCCCAGCACGTCGATGGTGGCCGTGCACCCGGCTTCGTTGAGTTTACGGGTCTGCCGGACCGCGTCCGCCAGGGTTTTTCCGGCGACATACCGCCTGGCGAATATCCAGATGAAGGATTTTGGAAAAACGGGCATCACCCAGACGATCAGACGATTGAACCAGGACATGGCCGCTCCTTCCTTGTTCCGTTCGGACAGGCTCCGCGTATTTCCGGAAAAGTAAATTCTTCTTGGATTAAAAACAAATTGTTTTTATTTTGGTGCGTCATGGAATCTTCCGGAAACTCATGAAAATCATCGACTACAGCGAGGCATGGAAAGACCGGTGGGACGCGTTCGTCGAGGCGTCCAACAACGGCACCCTGTTCCACCTCCAGCGTTTTCTGGACTACCATCCGGCCGGCAAGTTCGAATTCCGCCACCTGTTGTTCACCGAAGGGGACCGCGTCCGCGCCGTGCTCCCCGGATCGCTGAAGGACGGCGTGTACGAATCGCCGGTCGGCGCGAGCTATGGATCCATCGTCACGGGCGACATCCGGTTCCGCGAGGCCATGGAACTGGTTTCCCTGCTCCTGGAGTGGGGCCGCCGGAACGGCGTCGCCGAGTTTCTGCTCACGCCCGCGCCCCAGATCTACGAAACGCGCCAGAGCCAGAGCCTCGATTTCGCCATGCTCTGGCAGGGATTCCAGTACAGCCTGCACTACATCTCGAGCGGGATTCTCCTGGAACCCGGCCGGAAGGCGCCGGACCGCTTCCAGATGACGGCGCGGCGGAACGTGCGCAATTCCCTCCGGAATCCGGACATCCGTGTCGAGGTCAACGACCGGTACGATGAATTCTACCCCATTCTCCTGAAGAACAAGGCCAAGCACAACACCCGCCCCACCCATTCGCTGGAGGATCTGCTCCGGCTCAGGGAGCTGCTCCCGGAACGGCTGAAGCTCTTCATGCTGTATCACCGGGACATTCCGGTCGCCGGAACCCTGATGTTCTTCGCCAACCGGACCGTGGCGCTCTGTTTCTACAATATGCTGCTCTACGAGTACGATCACATCAAGCCGGTCGACCGGCTGATGTACGAGGCGGTCCGGGACGCCGAGTCCTCGGGTTACCGGTTTGTGGATATCGGCGTGTCCCAGGAAACCGCGGCGGAGAATCCGATGACGCCCCGGCTGAGCCTCATCGAGTACAAGGAAAACTTCGACGCCCGCACCGTGATGCGGAACACCTTCCGGTACCGCTACGGGTGACACGAAGACGGTTCCGGGTTCTGGGTTCCGGGTTCCGGGTTCCGGGTTCCGGGTTCCGGGTTCCGGGTTCCGGGTTCCGAGTTTCGGGTTGAAGGGTCCTCCGAAATCCGGCTCAACGAATTACCCCATTCCATCGCTCTATCCGTGAAAATCCGTTTCCTCCGCGGGAATCCGTGTTCCATTCTTTGGTTCCGGGCTGGGTGCCGCTGAAATCGATCGCACCGAATCACCTCATTCCACCGCTTGATCCGTGATAATCCGTTTCCTCCGTGGGAATCCGTGTACCATTCTTCATCTCAGGAAACAGCCGGGAGAGGATATGCGACGCCACCCGCACGGGATCATGGAACGTTTCCACCCACACCCGGCTCTCCTCCCCCCGTTTCCGCCTCAATGTTTCCGATTCCACATAGGGCGCCAGCGCCCGGGCAAGCGTGTCCGCGGTGACCTTGATGAACGGATGCGCCCCAAGCCGGGCCTCGAAATCCGGGAGTATCTCAGCAGCCGTCGGAATGCCCATGGCCATCGCCTCGATCCCGCTCACGCCGTAACCCAGTTCGCCGAGCGTGTCGATGAACAGGTCGCATGTGGACTTGATGGCCAGGGCTTCCGCATGGGGCAGTCCCTGGATCAAAACCACATCGACGGGATGCGTTTCAGCCAGAAGTCCCAACTGGCGGAGAATGTCGCCGGTTCCCTTGATCGCCCGGTTGGTCGGCGAATGACCGATGCGAATGCGGCTCCCGCCGGGCCCGGGTCTTCTTTCGAATTCCGGAAGCCGGAACGGGTAGGGCAGGAAATCGAGGGTCGGATCGAGCAGTGTGTGGTCAAATTCGAAGGTGAAGCGATAATCGGCCAGGCGATCGATGGCGTGGATCACGCCCCGTGCCCGGAAATCACTGCCGTAATATCCCGCCGCGATCCGAAGGCCGGCGGCCTTCAACGCCGGGATGAAGGGATCGTACCGGAGGAAGCCCAGACCGCCGTCCAGCACGAGACCGTCGAACGTCTCGGGACGGACCTTTCTGAAAAACCGCAACACCGCCGGTTTCCAGAGCCGGTCGCGCATCCTGAAAAAAGCCTCGGCGGCCGGTCCGGAAGGCGCCCAGCGGACAGGTCCCGCGGCCGCGTCGCGCCGGCCCCGGGCGGGGCGCTCTTCGGCCGGCGTCAAACGCCGCTTCAAGAACCCCGCGGCGGGGAAGCGAACGAAAGGCGCGTGAAGACAGACGTCCTCATCCCGGAATCCCTGCGCCGACGGGATCAGGGTCGCCAGCAGGCTCTCGTGCCCCAGGCTGCGTTCGGCGGCCACCAGGTTGGCGGGCACGCGCGCGAAATTTTCAGCGGCGAAATGGAGAACCTTCACGGTCGAACCGGAGCCGGCTTATTTCTTCATCAGCGTGACCAGAATCGCCTTCTGAATGTGCAGGCGGTTCTCCGCCTCGTCGAAAACGATGGACCGCGGCCCTTCCAGCACGGATTCGGATATCTCCTCCCCCCGGTGGGCCGGCAGGCAGTGCATCACCAGCACGTTCGGCTTGGCCCTCTCGACCAGCCGGTCGTTCACTTGAAAGTTCCGGAACGCCTTTTTGCGCCGGGCGGCCTCCTTCTCCTGCCCCATGCTCGCCCAGACGTCAGTGTAGAGTACGTCGGCCTCTTCGGCGGCCTCCAGCGGATTCCGCACGACGCGGACCCTGCTGGTTTTCGTGTCATTGGCTTTCGCGACCAGGTCCTTGTCCGGATCGAACCCCGCCGGGCAGGCCAGGACGAGCTCCATGGGGACCCGCATGGCCATGTGGATCCACGAATGCGCCACGTTGTTCCCGTCTCCGACCCAGGCTACCTTGAGGCCGTCGAATGCGCCGCGATGCTCGAGAATGGTCAGCATATCGCCCAGAATCTGGCAGGGATGCGACCAGTCGGAGAGCCCATTCACCACGGGAATCGAAGCATGACGCGCGAGTTCCGTCAGCAGGTCATGCGAGAACACCCGCGCCATGATGCCGTCGTTGTATCGGGAAAGCACCCGCGCCACGTCGGCCGCGGTCTCGCGCTTGCCCAGTCCCATTTCGTCCGGGGAAATGTAGATCGCGTGCCCGCCGAGCTGCACCATGCCGGTTTCGAACGAGATGCGGGTCCGCGTCGAGGGCTTCTGGAAGATCATCGCCAGGGTTTTTCCCTTGAGGATCGGATGGGCCCTGCCCTTTTTCTGCTTTTTCTTGATGTCCGCGGCCAGGCGGAACAGCTGATGGATCTCGCCGGCCGACAAATCCGTGATGTCCAGAAAATCGCGCTTCATGAATCCTCCTTGTTGAATCTGACAGCGAGCGCATTCCCCGCGGCTTGCCGCGGGGTAAGCGAGCGAATATCAGATGTCTCTTCTCTACAGATAGAAGATTCCCCGCCGCTCGCGGCGGGGAGCTTCAATCGATCAGGCAAACTCCCCCCGCGCCACAGTGACCGCCCGTCCACCCACGGCCACACGGATGCGGCCGTTCCGCTCCTCGGCTTCCAGCCGGAGCAGCGACGGACGGCCGATCTCGTAACCCTGCTCCGACCGGACGGACAGGCTGGATTTTCCGAACACCCGGTGCCGGACCAGGTAGGCCGCCAGGCAGCCGTTCCCGCTGCCCGTCGCCGGGTCCTCCGTGATGCCGTACGCGTCCGCGAACATGCGCGTGCTCACGTCGTTCCCCGGCTCATGCGTCTCCACGCAGAAGACGAGCACGGCCTTCGCCTGCCGGTCCCGGACGAATTCGAGGTACCGGTTTCGCACGGACTGCGCCCGCCGGAGCGCGTCCAGGTTCTTCAGGGGAACGAGGACGTGGGGAAGCCCGGTAGACACTTCCTGGACCGGAAACCGGGGATCCAGATCGTCCGGCGCCAGCCCCACCACAGCGGCGGCCTGCTCCGCGGGAACCGAACGGCCGAAGACCGGTTCGAGCTGATCCATCCAGTACACATCCGGCTCTCCGGCCGCGCCGAAACGGACGGGGATCCGCCCGGCTTTCAGTTTCAGCGTCACGGGCGGATTCAGCCCGGGCGCGACTTCGGTCCGGAGCACGTGGGCCGTCCCCAGCACGGGATGCCCTGCGAACGGCACTTCCTCCAGGGGAGTGAAAATACGGACATCGAACGCCCCAGCCGCGGGATCCCGGGGATCTCCGGAAAAGGGGACGGCCGGCGCCGCGGACGGATCGGCCCCCGAGTCGCCGGACAGGATGAAGGCGGTTTCGGAAAAATGGAGTTCCCGGGCGACCGCCTGCATGGCGCCCGTATCGAGACGCCCCCCGCCGAGGACGACCGCCAGCTGGTTTCCCGCGTAGCGCGCCTCGGCAAAAACGTCCACCAGGATGAAACGCATGGGTTTTCCGGAACCCGGTTCGGCCTGTTTTTTCAAAGGATGTACTTCGTCAGATCCTGGTTCTCGACGATGCGCCGGAGCCGCTTCTGGACCTCCCGCGGCGTCACCCGGATGGAACGGGTCTTTTTCTCCGGCGTTTCGAAAAGAACGTCCTCCAGCAGAAGGCTCATGATGGTGTGCAGGCGCCGCGCGCCGATGTTCTCCGTGCGCTCGTTGACGTCGCAGGCCGTGGCCGCGATGGCCTCGATTGCGTCGGGCGTGAATTCGATTCTGACCCCCTCGGTCGCGAGCAGGGCGGTGTACTGTTTCACCAGCGCGTTTTCCGGCTCCGTCAGAATGCGGACGAAATCCTCCCGCGTGAGGCTCTCGAGCTCGACCCGTATGGGAAATCGGCCCTGCAGTTCCGGGATCAGGTCGGCCGGTTTCGACACGTGAAAGGCGCCGGAGGCGATGAACAGGATGTGGTCGGTGCGAACCAGCCCGTACTTGGTCAGCACGTTGGTGCCCTCGACCACGGGCAGGATGTCGCGCTGGACGCCCTCCCGCGAAACGTCCGGTCCGGCGCCCTCGCTCTTGCCCGCGATCTTGTCGATCTCGTCGAGAAAGACGATGCCCGACTCCTCGACGCGGCGGACGGCCTCGTCCACCACCTTCTCCATGTCGATGAGCTTCTGCACCTCCTCTGCGATGATCACCTCGCGCGCCTCGGACACCGGCATCTTGCGCTTCTTGCGCTTGGGGGGCATCATGCCGCCGAAAAGCTCCTGCATGTTGAGACCCATCTCCTCGATGCCGATCGGCGAAAAGATCTGGAGCATGGGAAAAGTCTCGGCGGACACGTCGATCTCCACGACACGGTTCTCCAACTTGCCGTCGGCGAGGCTTTTTTTCAGCTTCTCGCGCGTCCTCGCGGCCCGTTCCTCCTCCGTTTCCTCTCCGTTCTTCGCCGCGCCGTTCGGCGATTCGCCCCTTGCGCGGGGCTTCGGCCGCGGGAACAGCAGGTCGAGCAGACGCTCCTCGGCCAGGGCCTCGGCCTTGGCCTCGACCGCTTCGGTCCATTCGGACTTCACCATGGACACGGCCAGGTCGGTCAGGTCCCGTATGATGGACTCAACGTCGCGGCCCACGTAGCCCACTTCCGTGAACTTCGAGGCCTCGACCTTGATGAAGGGCGCTTCGGCCAGCCGCGCCAGCCGCCGCGCGATCTCCGTCTTGCCCACGCCGGTCGGCCCGATCAGGATGATATTGTTGGGCATGATCTCTTCGCGCAGGTCCTCGGGCACCTGCATCCGCCGCCAGCGGTTCCGGAGGGCGATGGCCACCATTTTCTTGGCCTTGGCCTGGCCGATCACGTACTTGTCCAGCTCGGCGACGATGCGCGTCGGCGTCAGGGATTCGTGCCGTTCCCGTCCGGCGTCCGCGGTTTTGCGGGCGGCGGTCATCCCATCTCCTCGACCAGGATCGAATCGTTGGTATAGATGCAGATGCGCGAGGCGATCAGCAGGGATTCCTTGACCACGCCTGCGGCGTCCAGGTCCGTGTGCTTCAGGAGCGCGCGGCCGGCGGCCAGCGCGTAGGGCCCGCCGGAGCCGATGGCCACCAGGCCGTCGTCCGGCTCGATGATGTCCCCGGATCCGGAGATCAGCAGGATGCCGCTCCGGTCCGCCACCACGAGCATGGCCTCCAGCCGCCGCAGGTACTTGTCCGTGCGCCACTCCTTGCCGAGCTCCACCGCGGCGCGGGTCAGGTTGCCGCGCGTCTGCTCGAGCGTCTTCTCGAACTTCTCGAAAAGCGCGAAGGCGTCGGACGTGGAACCGGCGAATCCGGCCAGAACGGTGTCCTTGTAGAGGCGGCGGATCTTGCGGGCCTTCTCCTTGACGATGGTGTCGCCGAGGGTCACCTGGCCGTCTCCGCCGATCGCGGTTTTACCGCCCTTCCGCACGCCGAGGATGGTGGTGGCGTGGAACCCGGCGGCTGTCCTCTGTTCTATATCGCTCATAGAACCTCAGGGTTTTCAATAACCGGTCAAAAAAGACGATCTCAGATCAACGATTGCAGATTTGTGATTTAAGATTGAAAACACAGGACGCACACCCCTGGCCTTGAGTCGGAGGCATGGTTGTTCGATCTGAGATCGTTGATCTGCAATCTTCAATCGGAAATCGTTTCTATATGTTCCGCCGAAGCCTCGCCACGGGAATCATGCTCTGTTCGCGGTATTTCGCCACGGTCCGGCGGGCGACGATGAATCCGTCCTTCCGCAGCATGTCGGAGATCTCCTCGTCGTTGAAGGGATTCTTGGGATCCTCCTGGCTGATGATCCCGCGGATCCTCTCCTTGATCAGCTTGTTGGAGACCTCGTCGCCGTCCGCGGTTTCCATGCGTTCGCTGAAGAAGTATTTCAGCTCGAAAATGCCGAATTCCGTCTGCACGTACTTGCCGCTCGTCACCCGCGACACGGTCGAGATGTCCAGGCTGACGTCGTCGGCGATGTCCTTCAGAATCATCGGCCGGAGGAACTCCTTGCCCTTTTCGAAAAATTCCCGCTGGTGCTTGACGATGGACTCCATGACGCGCAGGATGGTCGAACGGCGCTGGTAGATGGAATTGATGAGCCACCGGGCCGACTCGAGCCTCTGCCGGATATAGTCGCGCGTCTCCTTGTTGACCCGGTCCTTCTCCTTGAGCAGCTGCTTGTAGGATTCGTTGATGCGGAGCCGCGGCATGTTCCAGTCGTTCAGGGTCACCTCGAGCTTGCCGTCGTCGTTCTCGACGACGACGTCGGGAACGATGATGTTCTCGGCCTCGGCGACGTTCCGCTCGCCGGGCTTGGGATTGAGTTTCGCGACCGCGTCCATGATCCGCTTGACCTGCTCGAGCGAGAGATCGAGCTTCTTCGCTATTTTCTCGAACCGCTTGTTCGAGAAGTCCTCGTAGCACTCCTCCAGCATGCGTATCGCCATCTCGTCGCGGGGCGTCTTCTCCTCGAGCTGAATCAGGAGACATTCCCGCAGGGTGCGGGCGCCGATGCCGACCGGATCGAACCGCTGGATCACCTTGAGCACCTGCTCGACGGCCGCGACCTCGACATTGAACTGCTCCGCAACCGTTTCGAGGTCGCAGGTCAGGTATCCGACGTCGTCGATGCACCACAGCAGGTATTCGCCGATCTGCATGTCGGACGGCGACAGGGGCGCCAGGCGCAGCTGCTCCAGCAGGTGGTCCATCAGGGTGACGGGGGCCGGCTCCGGGTGTTCGATGTCCTCCTCGGGCTGTTCCCGCGGCAGCTTGATCTCATAATTGTCGTCGTCGTTCAGGATGGTGTCCCAGTCGATTTCCTCCTTCTCCTGAAGCTCCGGCTCCTTTTCGACCGGATCGACGGCGTCCTCCTCCTCATCCTCTTCTTCCTCGTCCTTCTCCTCCTTCTCCTCGAGTTCCTCCTCCATCACGATCTCCTCCTCGAGTTCGAGGAGGGGATTCAACTCGAGTTCCTGCTTGATGCGCTGCTCGAGGCGCAGAACGGGCAGCTGCAGCAGGGTGGAAAGCAGGACCTGTTGGGGGCTCTGTTTCTGCTGGAGTGAGAGCCTCTGGCTGATCTGGATCATGGCGAAACGGTCTCCGAATAACGGTCCAGGCGGAACTGCTGTCCGAGATAAATCTTCCGGGCCTCCTCGTCGTTGGCCAGGAACTCGGACGTTCCCGATTTCAGGATCCGGCCCTCGCAGAGCAGATAGGACCGGTCCGTGATGGAAAGGGTTTCATGGACGTTGTGGTCGGTGATGAGAATGCCGATCCCGCGGCCCTTGAGATGGCGTACGATGTTCTGGATGTCCTCCACCGCGATGGGATCAACCCCGGCGAACGGCTCGTCGAGCAGAATGAAGGCCGGATCCGTGACCAGTGCCCGCGTGATCTCGAGGCGGCGGCGCTCGCCGCCGGAGAGCGTGTATGATTTCTGTTTCGCCAGCCTGGCGATTGAGAGTTCATCCAGAAGCTTCTCGAGACGCCGCTTCTGCTCGGCTTTGTCGATGCCGAGGGTTTCCAGAATGGCCAGGATGTTCTCCTCGACGGTCAGGCGGCGGAAGATGGACGGCTCCTGGCTCAGGTACCCGATGCCCAGCCGGGCCCGCTGGTACATCGGGAACCCCGTGATGTCGCGGCCGTCGTACCGGATCACGCCCGCGTTCGGCCGGATCATGCCGGTGATCATGTAAAAGGTGGTGGTCTTGCCGGCCCCGTTGGGTCCGAGCAGTCCGACGATTTCGCCGTTCCGGACCTGCACGGAGACGCCGTCCACCACGCGCCTGCCGCGGTAGCTTTTGGAAAGGGCCTCCGCCTCGAGCACGGAGCCCGGTTTCATTTTCGTTTCATCCATCGGGCTGATCCTGTTCCGGCTCATTCTGTTCCGGCTCTCCGGTCTGCGGCGCTCCGGACGGACGGGCCGGTGTGTCCGCGGGCGTGAACACCCCCGTCGAGGAGGCGGGCCGGCTTTCGACCTCTACGCGGAGCAGCTGATTCCCGTTGAATTCGATGACGATGCGGTCGCCCGACGCCTCGTTGACGCCCTGGGGCCGTCCGTTCTCGTCCGAGACGCGGAAGGCGCTCTCGGCCTGTTCCTCCACCACGACACGTTCGAGCGTGTCTCCCCGCGCCGTGATGAAGATACGGCCGCCCTTCAGGGCGTCCCGCCCGGCGCTGTCCTCGGACACGATGCCGGCCCTGCCGAAAACGCTGCCGCCCGCGAACCGTGCGTCCTGAATCCGGATGGCCATGCTGTCGCCCGTGATGACGCGCCCGGGCTGGGTCACCCGGGGCGACCGGGTCAGGATCAGCAGTTCCCCGACGGACCGGTATTCGGCGGCGCCGGCGTCGGCCCCGAGCCCGTCCTGCTCGATGCGGACGCTGTCCGTGACCGTGGTGCGCTTTTCCGTTCCCCACGTCTCCATCCGGATGCCGCGGAGACGCCATTCCTTTCCGGCGGCCGCCGTGTCGGACCGGATCAGCCTTGGCCGGCCCCAGACCCGTCCGTAATCCCGCTTCCGGTCGTAGAACGCGGAATCCGATTCGAGGCGGACCCGCTCGGTCGTGTCCGACACCGTGACGCGCCCCGCGGCCTCGGCCTGTTCCTCGATCTGCCGGTAGACGATGCGGTCCGCCGTCAGCCGCCTGGACCCGGACCGCACGGACGCGCGGCCGTACGCCCGTTCCGTCTTCGACGCGCCCAGGTATTCCACTTCATCGGCTTCGAGCGTCCGTTTTCCGTCGAAAATCCGGACGCGGCCGGTCAACCGGACATATTCCTCGTTCTCGACCCAGGAGGCCGCGTCGCATTCCATGTAGCACGGCCCCTGAACCAGCCGGACGCCGCCGACCAGACTGCGGACGGCCCTGCCGTTCTCCGTCGCGTTTTCCATCCGTTCCGCCGCCACGAGCCGGATGTGGTCGGTGCCGTCGTCCGCGGCAACGGGCGTTCCGGCGCAGAGGGAGAACGCGATCAGCGCGGCGGACGCCGGACGGAGGATTTGCCGCGGCCGCCGGACGAACCCGGCGGCGCCGGGCGGCCGCGTCCGCTTCATGGTTCCTTCCCGGCCTCCGGCGCGGAGGCGGAAGAATCCGGGGCCGACTTCCTCCGGAAGCCGGACTCGGTCTTTTCGACGTCCACGCGCCGGGTGGTCGAGCCGGTGGGCTTCCGGATCACCCAGTGGCTCAGGTCGGAGGCGGACTCGAACCCGGTTCCGAAAAGCGTGTCCGCGTCCTGCGTCGTGACGGTCACGGCCGAATCCGACAGGATCTTCTCCACGCGCGGATCCCACCGGAGAAAGGCCGTCCGGAGCGTGACCCCCGTGTCGGACACCACGACCACGTTGCGGATGGCCCTCACTTCCTCGGTGGCCGAATTGTACTCGCCGCGGTCCGATGTCAGCACGGAGGTGTGCCTTCCTTCGGCGTCGAAAAAGTCCACGGACACGCCGCCGTCGAAATACGCCATCCGCCGGCTGTCATACTGCTCCATGTGGCCGTAGCGGATCACGGCCTGGGGTTTTCCTGCCCGCGACAGGGTCAGGTCGGAATTCCAGCTCTCCTGCGTGGGCGGTTCGGATTCCGGAACCGCGTTCCCGGCGCCGGCCGGCGGGTCGGACCCGCCGCCGCAAGACACGGAGAGACAGGCGGCCAGGACGAACAGCGTCCGGAACGTGGCCGGCCGGCCGGCGGAACGCGTCACGCCACGCCCGCCTTCAACAGGTCGTGTATGTGCACCATGCCCGCCGGGCGGCCCGATTCGTCCAGGACGATCAGCTGGTTGACGCTGTGCGATTCCATGGCGTGCAGGGCCGCGGCCGCCAGAATGCCGGCGCGGATGCACTTGGGCCCGGCCGTCATGATGTCCTTCGCGGCCAGACCGCGGATATCCCCGCCCTTCTCCAGGAGCCGGCGCAGGTCGCCGTCCGTGACGATGCCGGCGAGCCCCCCCGCGTCGTTCAGAACGCAGGTGGCGCCCAGCCGCTTCGACGTGATCTCGAGTATGGTCCGGGCCAGGGGCGTGTCCTCCCGCACCGCGGCCATGTCCTCGCCCGTGCGCATCACGTCGTCGACGCGCAGCAGCAGGCGCGCGCCGAGGCTGCCCGCCGGGTGCAGTTCGGCGAAATCCCCGGCGCTGAATCCCCGCTGCTGGAGCAGGGCGATGGCGAGCGCGTCTCCCATGGCCATCTGGGCCGTGGTGCTGGACGAGGGGACGAGGTCGTGCGGGCACGCCTCCTCCTCCACGGCCACGTCGAGCACCGCGTCGCTCTGCCGGGCCAGGGGGGAGTCCGGATTGCCCGTGATCGCGATGATGGGGCAGTTCCTGCGCTTGAACACGGGGAGGATGCGCAGGAGCTCCTCGGTGCTGCCGCTTTTCGACACGGCGATCACCGCGTCGTCCTTCAGGACCGCGCCGATGTCGCCGTGCACGCCCTCGGCCGGATGCAGGAAATAGGCGGCCACCCCCGTGGAGGTCAGGGTGGACGAGATTTTGCGGGCGATGATTCCCGACTTGCCCATTCCGGTGACGATCACCCGGCCCCGGCACTTCATGAGAATGTCCACGGCCGAGGCGAACGAAGCGCCGATGCGTTTTTCGAGGGCCGCCACTGCGCAGGCCTCGATCCGGACGGCCTGCCGTCCCCATTCGATGCTGTTTTTTTTCGATTCCGTCATGGGTTCCCTGTCCGGCCGGCCGGAGGTCACGCGGGCCGGATCTTCTTCCAGTCGTCCAGGAACTGGCGCACGCCGGAGTCCGTCAGCGGATGCCGCATGAGCTGTTCGATGACCTTGGGCGGGACGGTCACGGCGTCCGCGCCGGCGAGGGCCGACTCCACCACGTGGTTGGGCGTCCGGACGCTGGCCACCACGACCTCGGTGGCGATCTCCGGATCATTGGCGTACATCTCGACAATGGTCCGGATCAGGTCCATGCCGTCCTGCGCGATGTCGTCCAGGCGCCCGATGAAGGGGCAGATCATGGACGCGCCCGCGCGCGCGGCGAGCAGGGCCTGTGTCGGCGAGAACACGAGGGTGAGGGCGGTGCGGATCTCCTCCCGGCGCAGGACGGCCACGGCTTCCAGCCCGGCCCGCGTGATCGGGATCTTGACCACCACGTTCGGGGCCCATTTGGCCATTTCGACGCCTTCCTTCACGATGCCGTCCCGGTCCTCGCTGATCACCTCCGCCAGCACCGGGCCCTCGATCAGGGCCGCCATCTCCCGGATGACGGTCCTGAACTCGCGGCCGGATTTCAGAATCAGAGTCGGGTTGGTGGTCACGCCGTCGGCGCAGCCGATGGCTTTCGCGGCCTGAACCTCCTCCAGCACGGCCGTATCCACGAATATTTTCATCGGTCCTCCAGTTATTTTCCGCCAACCGGACTCGGGGGACGGATCGGAGCTCCCCGCGGCGGTGCGGCTCCGTTCCGCGGCCGGCGTTACAGCCGGATCTCCCCCAGGCCCTTCACCAGTTCGTCTATTTTCTTCAGCTGAACGAGCAGTTCCTCGAGACGGTCGAGCGGCCACATGCTGGCCGCGTCGCAGAGCGCCTCCCTGCAGTTCGGATGGGTTTCGATGAACACCGCGTCGACCCCGGACGCGACGGCCGCGCGGGAAAGCCCCGGCACGAACTGCGGCGCGCCGCCCTTCGGATCCGCGCTGGACACGCCGTAGATGCGGATGGCGTGGGTGGGATCGATCACCACAGGATAGCCGAGGCTCCGCATGATCTGGAGCGACCGCATGTCCACCACGAGATTGTGATACCCGAAGCAGGCGCCCCGCTCGGTCAGCAGGATGTTCCGGTTGCCTTCGCCCTCGATTTTGCCGATGATGTGCTTCATGTCGCCCGGATCGAGGAACTGCCCCTTCTTGACGTTGATGGCGCGGCCCGTGCGCGCGGCGGCCAGGACCATCTCGGTCTGCATGCAGAGGTAGGCCGGAATCTGGATGACGTCGAGCGTTTCGGCCGCGGCGTCCATGTCGTGCCGGTCGTGCACGTCGGAGAGCACGGGAACGCCGAACCGTTCCTTGACCTTGCGGAGGATGGCGAGCCCCTTCTCCAGCCCCGGGCCCTGCCAGCTTTTCGCCGACGACCGGTTGTCCTTGGTGTAGCTCGACTTGAAAATCAGCGGCATGGACAGCCGGTCCGCGACGGCCTTCACGGCCTCCGCGGTCCGCAGGACCAGGTCCTCGCTCTCGATGACGCAGGGGCCGGCGATGAGCGCGAGCGGACGCCCGGCGCCGATCGTGACGTCCCCGATGCGGACAGTGTTCATCTGGCTTTTCTCCCGGACGGCGCGCCGGTCCCCAGGGCCGCCTTCACGAAGGACGCGAAGAGCGGATGGGGTTTCAGCGCCCGCGACTTGAATTCAGGATGGAACTGGCCGGCCAGGAACCAGCGATGGCCGGGCAGTTCGATGATTTCCACGAGCGTGTGGTCCGGCGAGACGCCGCTCATGACCATGCCCTCGTTCTCCAGCGCCGTGCGGTACTCGTTGTTGATCTCGAAGCGGTGCCGGTGCCGCTCGGAGATGCGGTCCTTCCCGTAAATGGCCTGCGCGCGGGTTCCCCGCCTGAGACAGCAGGGATAGGCGCCCAGCCGCATGGTGCCGCCCTTCTCGATGTCCCGGGTCTGGCCGGGCATGTAATCGATGACGGCGTGCTTCGCATCCTCGTCGAACTCCCGGCTGGTGGCGGAGCGGATGCCGCAGACGTTTCTCGCGAATTCGATGACCGCGACCTGCATGCCGAGGCAGATGCCGAAAAACGGCAGGTCGTTCTCCCGGGCGTACCGGACGGCCTCCACTTTGCCGTCGACCCCCCGCTCGCCGAATCCCCCCGGAATCAACAGGCCGCCGGCATTGCCGAGCAGGGCGGCGGCCCCTTTCCTCTCGATCTCCTCCGAGCTGACCCAGACCAGCTCGACCTTCGCGTCATTCGCGACGCCCGCGTGGGTGAAGGCCTCGATGATGCTCTTGTAGGCGTCGCGCAGTTCGACGTACTTGCCCGCGACCGCGATCCGGACCGTTTTCTTGGGGTGCCGGATGGTGTCGACCATGGTCTTCCACCGGCCGAGGGAAGGCGTGGCGGCCTTGAGTTTCAGCCGCCGGATCACCTGGCCGGCGAGGCCCTCGCGCTCCAGGTTGAGCGGCACTTCGTAGATCGTGTCCGCGTCCCGGGCTTCGATGACGGCTTCGACGGGCAGGTTCGCGTACAACCCGATCTTTTCGCGCGCCTCCCGCGGGAGCGGTGTCTCCGTCCGGCAGACGAGCAGGTCGGGCTGAATGCCGATTTCCCTCAGCTTCTGCACGCTGTGCTGGGTCGGCTTGGTCTTGATTTCCTGGCTGGCCTGAATGAAGGGCACGAGCGTGAGGTGGATGTTGAGGCTCCGGCCGGGCCCTTCCTCGAGCCGGAACTGGCGGATCGCCTCCAGGAACGGCAGGCCCTCGATGTCGCCCACGGTGCCGCCCAGTTCGACGAGCACCACGTCCACATCCTTGGCGGACTTCGCCACCAGGCGGATGCGCTTCTTGATCTCGTCCGTCAGATGGGGGATCACCTGAACGGTCTTGCCGAGGTACCCGCCCTGGCGTTCGCGTTCGATGACAGCGCCGTACACGCTGCCGGTCGTGAAATTGTTCTCGCGGCGCATGTCGACGTCGAGAAAGCGTTCGTAATGGCCCAGGTCCAGGTCCGTCTCGGCCCCGTCCTCGGTCACGAACACCTCGCCGTGCTGGTAGGGGCTCATGGTCCCGGGATCCACGTTGAGGTAGGGGTCGATTTTGAGGGAGGTGACCCGGATGCCGCGGGCCTTGAGCAGGATTCCCAGTGACGAGGACGCGATGCCCTTGCCCAGGGACGACACTACCCCGCCGGTGATGAACACATAGTGGATTGAGGGTTTCTCCACAGGGTCCTCGATTCGGGAGCGTGA
>CAZNXX010000043.1:0-5513 GCA_964577095.1 uncultured bacterium
AAGCACGGGCTTCCCGGTTTTTTTTACCATCTCTGGTAGTTCGGCGCTTCCTTCGTGATGGTGATGTCGTGCGGATGGCTTTCCTTGATGCCCGCGTCCGTGATCTTCACGAAATGCGTCTTTTCCTGCATCTCCTTCAGCGTCCGGACCCCGCAATACCCCATCGCCTGCCGCACGCCCCCGATCAGCTGGTACACGACGTCGCTGAGCTTGCCTTTGAACGACACCCGCCCCTCGATCCCCTCCGGCACGAATTTCGAGATGTCCCGCTCGTTCTGGAAATACCGGTCCGCGCTTCCGTCGGCCATGGCGCCGAGCGATCCCATCCCTCGGTAGACTTTGTAGCTTCTCCCCTCCAGCAGGACCATTTCGCCCGGGCTCTCCTCCACCCCGGCGAACAGCGATCCGACCATGATCGAATCCGCGCCCGCCGCGATCGCTTTCGCGATGTCGCCCGAATAGCGGATGCCGCCGTCCGAGATCAGGGGGATGTTTCTGCGGCCACAGGCCTTCCTGCACTCGAGCACGGCGGTCAGCTGGGGGACCCCGACGCCGGCCACGACACGCGTGGTGCAGATGGATCCCGGGCCGATGCCCACCTTGACGGCGTCGACGCCCGCGTCGATGAGCGCCTCCGTGCCCTCGAGCGTGGCCACGTTGCCGCCCACGAGGTCCAGGTCGGGGAACGATTTCTTGATCGCGCGGATGGTGCTCAGCACATTATCCGAATGCCCGTGCGACGTGTCGACGCACACGATATCCGCGCCGGCGGCCCGCAGGGCTTCGACGCGCGGAAGGGTTTCGGGGCCGACGCCCACGGCCGCGCCGACCAGCAGGCGGCCCTTCTGATCCTTCGCCGCGCGCGGAAACGCCTTCCGTTTCTGGATATCCTTGACCGTGATCAGGCCGCGGATGTTGCCCTGTGCGTCCAGAATCGGCAGCTTCTCGATGCGGTGCTTCTGCAGGATCTTTTCCGCCTCCTCCAGCGTGGTGCCGACCGCAGCGGTCACGAGATTGTCCTTGGTCATCACGTTCCGGATGGGCTGGCTCATGTCGGTTTCGAACCGGATATCGCGGTTCGTGAGAATGCCGACGAGCCGCGATCCTTCCACGATCGGTATGCCGGAGATGTGGTACTGGTGCATGAGGTTCAGCGCGTCGGTGAGCGTCTTGTCCGGCGGGAGCGAAAGCGGGTCCGTGATCATGCCGCTTTCGGAACGTTTGACCTTGTCGACCTCCGCGGCCTGGCGGTCGATGGACAGGTTTTTGTGGATGAACCCGAGGCCGCCCTCGCGCGCGATGGCGATGGCGAGCCGGGATTCCGTCACCGTGTCCATGGCCGCAGAAAGGATCGGCACGTTCAGCCGGATCCGTCCGGTCAACTGCGTGCTCAGGTCCACTTCCCTCGGCAGGACGTCCGATTTCGCGGGAATCAGCAGGATATCGTCGAAGGTCAGACCTTCCATCCGGATCTTGTTTTCCATGGGCTTGGCCTTTTCAATTAGAAGTGAACCATTGATCCAGCGCGGAGAACAGGGCGCTTTCGTCGCCGCACAGGGTCGCGTCGACTGGCAGGGAATTCAGGAACATCGAGCCGTACGGCGTCCGGGTGGTCCTGGGATCGAGGATCAGAACCGCGCCGCGGTCTTCCGCCGTGCGGATCAGCCGGCCGAATCCCTGGCGCAGCCGGAACACGGCCTCGGGAACCGCGTAATTGAGAAATCCGTTTCCGGAATCGGACTGGATCTTCTCCATCCGCGCCTCGATGAGCGGGTCGGTCGGCACGTCGAACGGGATTTTCGTGATCACCAGCAATTCGAGCGCCGGGCCGGGGACATCGACTCCCTCCCAGAAACTCGACGTGCCCAGCAGCACGGAACCCGGCCTTTCACGGAAGGCCTTTAAAAGGGTCGTGCGGGACCCGTCGGTGCCCTGCGCCAGGAGCCGGACACCCCTCTCCTCGAACGACGGAAGCACGGCCTCGCGCACCGACCGCAGCATCGCATAGGAGGTGAACAGGACCAGCGTGCCCCGCTTGTGACGGTCGTGCAGCCGCACCAACAGGTCGGCGAGGTCGCGGGTGAACCGGCCGTCCTTGGGATGCGACAGATAGGTCGGGACGAGCAGCAGACTCTGTTCGTGGAAATTGAAGGGCGACCCGAACGTGCGGGCCGTGATCCGGTCGGCTTCCAGCCAGTTCAGCCCCCAGCGGTACATCAGGTAGTCGAACCGCTCGTCGACCGTGAGCGTTGCCGATGTCAGAACGGCCCGTTTCAGCCGGGGAAACAACCGGTTCGCGAGCAGGGAGGCGATGTCCACGGGAACCGACCGGAGCACCATTTCCTGACGGCCGTCGTGTTCGGTCCATTCGCACCACAGGGCGTGCTTGTCGGGATCCGCCTTCCGGAAATGGGAAATGGATTCCTCGAGTTCCGACAGGCGGTCCTGGAGAAAGCCGAGTTCCCGGCTGAGGGCCTCCCCTTCCCCGTTCCGATCCAGCGATTTGAGCCGGATCCGGTTCAGCGCGTCTCCGGCCTGGAAGCGCAGGCGGCCGACCGCCTGAAGCAGTCCTTCGTAAGCGGCCGGGACAAGCGAGGCCGGGCTCCGGCGGAGCCTCACCCGCGTCCAGCGCGCATTCTCGGCCGTGGCGGCCGATGCCAGCGCGGGTATCGCGCCCAGATCGCGGAAGAAACAGCCGGACGCGGCCGTGAGATCGTGGGCCGCCTCCCGGAGGCGGTCCGTGATGGACCGGTCGGGATCGGAATCCGGCAGCAGGCCGTGGCCGGAATCGGACATCACGCGCTTGAGGGATACCAGAAGGCCGGTTTCGGAGGGCTTGGCGTGGTGGAGCCACCGGCCGATTTCGGAGAACAGCGAGGGCTGGAGACTGACACCCAGGTGCTGGGACGCGGATTTCTCGATCTGATGCGCTTCATCCACGACCAGGGTTTCAAATTCGCCCAGGGCGGAGCGGTTTCGGGCAAGCGAGGAGAAAAGCAGGGCGTGGTTGATGACCAGCAGGTTCGCCGATTTGGCTGCTCGGTGGACATTCTGGACATGGCAGGCGGAATCCCCGCAGGCCGCGCCCGCGCACCGGCCGGATTCGCTGTTGACCAGGGCCCAGAGGGATTCCGCCGAATCGCGGTGGAAACCGGGATTCTCCTCGATGTCCCCGGTCCGCGTGAGCGTCCGCCACTGCGCGAGGGGAATGAGCCTCCGGCGGAGGCCGGCGGGCAGTTTGTCCTCGATGCGGTCCATGAGCGTCCGGTAGCGCACCGGACACAGGTAATTCGAACGTCCTTTCAGGAGCACGGCGCTGAAGGGTTTTGGTGCGGACGCCATCACCTGGGGGATGTCCTTGAAAAAAAGCTGATCCTGCAGGGTTTTCGTGGCCGTGGCGATGACCACACGGTCGACCGGATTGGCCTGCACCCAGAAAACCGCGGGAACCAGGTAGGCCAGCGACTTGCCCACTCCGGTACCCGCTTCGGCCACGAGAATGCCGTCCTGGTTGAATGTCCGGACAACGGCCGCTGCCATCTCGATCTGTGATTTCCGGGGTTCATAGGAATTCATGCGGCCGGCCAGCGCTCCTTCGGAGGAAAAGAAAGCCTCAACCTCGCCGGGTTCCGTCCGGTTCGTTTCAGCCTCCCCCTCTTCGCGGAGCGGCATCCGGACACCGAGAACGTTAACCGGCGCAGGGCCGGTTTCTTTCCGGTCTGCCGGCCGCCGATCGGGCATGGCGGCCAGGTCGTCAAAAAGAAAACGGAGCCCGTCCTCGGCCCCGTTCAGCATGCGGCGCACGTCGGTGACGACCGCGGCGTCCAGATCGAGCAGACGTCCGATCATGGCCCGGAACACGGCGGCCGTGGCCTCCGCGTCGTCCAGGGCGCGGTGCTGGCGACCGGGAGCCACGCCAAGGGAGGCAGCGATGGTTTCAAGGCGGTGATTCGGCAGAAACGGAAACAGCAGTCTGGAAAGTTCGAGTGTGTCGATCACGCGTCCGGCATCCACCGGCGGCAGATCGGGACAGGAGCGGGTCCGCTCCGCGGAGAGAAATGAGAGATCAAAGGAAACCTGGTGACCGATCACCCAGGCGCCTTCCATCCACTTCCAGAAATCGGGCAGGAGGTCCCGGATGGAGGGGCGTCCCGCGCAATCTGAGTCCGTGATGCCGGTCAGCAAAGTGATGGGGGCGGGTATGGGGATGCCCGGATCGAACAGGCTCTCCCACCGGCGTTCGGTTCCATCGGGCGCGATGCGGACCGCGCCGATTTCAATCACGGTGTCCTTTTCCGGATCCAGACCAGTGGTCTCGCAATCGAGGACCACCGCGTCGGGAAAGGGGAAAAAGCCCGTTGTCATGCCCGTACCGTCCATAGTAGCTTAGAATATAACGTAAATAACGGGTTAAATCAACCCGGATTTCCGTTCATTCCGAGACCATCAGAACCCCGGAGGACGGAGGAATCCGGACCACTCCAGACTGGTTCCGCTTCAGGGGAGAGACGGAAGCATTCTCCTGGTCCGCCAGAAGGCTCCAGTGACCCTTCGGAAGCGCCATGTCCCAATCGGAGTCTGAACGTCCGTTGAACGCGGCCAGCATCGCGTGATCTCCGGATCCGGCCGGCCGTATCCGCCAGGCCAGTTGGAGCGGGTCCGGCGAAGGAAGAAAATCAATATCGTCGGGAGCGGCCCGCCGCAGCATCGGGTAGCGGCCGCGGATGGCGGCCAAACCGCGGTAATAGTCCAGAAGCGGGCGATTCGCTTCGGCGTGGTCGAAGCGGATCCAGTTCGTCGCGTTGTCCTTGTTGTAGCTGTTGTGATCGATGCGGCCGATCCGGCTGTCCGGGACTCCGGTTCCGGCGATCACCTTGCTTCTGGCGAATTCCTGGCCTTCGTGCAGCATCACGGGTCCGCGGCTGGTGAAGAGAAAAAGCGCGGCAAGCCGGTTCAGCGCCAGGGACCGGCCGGAGATCCGGGCGTGGCCGTCCGGGTCCGCGATTACGGTTTCCTCCCCGATCTCCCCGAGCCCGATCCGTATGAAATCGCCGATCGTGTGGTCGTCGTGGGACTCGAGATAATTCACGGAATGGCTGTGGTGGTGGAAGGGTCCGCCTTCGGCTGCGAGCGTGCCCTTCACGTAGCGGCGGATCGATTCCGGAGAATTCGATCCCTGCCATTTCCCGAAAATGAAACCGAGCCCGTCACTGGGATTCTGGCCCTTCACCCCGTTCCGGAACAGGTCGTTCCAGGCGCCCCATCCCCGACGCGAAAACGGCTCCTGGCCGTACGCTCCGCCGCCCCAGGGTTCCGCGATGAGAATGACGCCGGGATTGAGTTTTCGCGTCTCACGGGTGACGGCGTCGAGAGTGCCGGCATCGATCATCGTGGCCAGGTCGAAACGGAATCCGTCGACGTGGTATTCCCGCATCCAGTAGAGCAGGCTCTCCACGATGAGCCGTCGCGCCATGGGCCGTTCGGTTTTCAGATCGTTTCCGCATCCGCTCGCC
>CAZNXX010000043.1:5613-20902 GCA_964577095.1 uncultured bacterium
AGTCGATCTCGATGTTGGCGAATTCCTGGACGGGCAGGAATTCGACCGCGTTGACCCCGAGCGACGCGATGTAATCGATGCCGCCCGGACGCCCGGCCTGAACCAGCCCGGCATAGGTCCCCCGGAGCGACGGGTCGACCCCGGAGCTCGGATGAACGGTCATGTCGCGGACGTGCATCTCGTAGATGACCAGGTCTTCCATCGGAGGGGTGATCCACC
Source organism: uncultured bacterium (assembly GCA_964577095.1). Lineage (GTDB taxonomy): Bacteria > Zhuqueibacterota > QNDG01 > QNDG01 > DTFT01 > JAFGAX01. The sequence continues at coordinate 5,833 of CAZNXX010000043.1, forward strand.
TGTCCCCCTGCCAGTCAAAGGGGGATCCGGAAGGGATCTGTGTCCGGGCCTCGTGCAGGTAGGTGTTGCGCGTCGCCAGGGCCGGGCCGTATGGATCCGCGACGGTCACGTCCGGAAGCCACATTTCCGAATCTCCGGCCGGACCGGAGATCCGGTATCCGTAATACCGCTCCGGAAGCGAATCCGGAAGAAACGCCTCCCACACTCCGTCCGCGTCGCGCGTCATGCCGGCCAGACGGCATTCCGCGCCGTCGAAACGGCTGTACAGCGCGAGCGTCACGGACAGCGCGCGCGGCGCGAATACACGGAACGCGAGGCCGCCGTCTTCACGGAGGCAGCCCAGCGGCTTCTCCGAGAACAGCGAATCGAGGCAGCCGTCCGCCAGCAATTCCTTTTCCCCGGCATCGCGTATACGGACGCTGTGGTTTTTCCGCAGATCCACGGGGGATGTTTTCAGAAAGAGCCGGTTCCCCTCCTGATGCACCGAGAGAAGGGACAGGCCGTCGCTGAAGGAGATGTCTCCGGCCGTCACCGGCGGAACCGCGCCGGACAGGATGATTTCCACGCCGGACCCGGATTGGATCCGGGCGGATTGGATTCGGAAGGACATGTCGTTCCCCAGGCTGAGTGATGCGGCCAGCGCCGCGGCAAGAATCATGACGTTGTTCATGAACCCCTCCGGTGCAACGAAGCGATCCGGCTGTCCGGCGGGAGTCCGGCGGTTGAAAAAACGGATTGCGGACCGTCTCCCGCGTCACGGGCATTGATCAGGCGATCAGGCATTGGCGAGTATTTCAAGGTGAAGCCCGGAAAAATAGACCCGGTGTTCCGGCTGGTCACTGATCAGCGTGAGCGCGATCTCGCCGTCGCCGATTCCGGCCTGTGTCTTCCGGGTCACGGCCTTGATTCGGGTCTCCGGCATGCCGTTCCACTCGAATGCGAGGGTTGCGATGCGTTTTCCGTCGTCTGCCGGGGTCCGGCGGTCCGATTCCGGAAGGTTCAGATACACGTGCAGGACGGTCCTTTCCCCGGGAGCCGCGCCTTCCACGCCCAGGTTCGATATCCGGAGACTCGATCCGGAGATGCGCATCCGGTTCAGGCGGGCATCGGGGATTCGGGAGCGCCGGCAGGCGGGCGCCGCCTCCTCTTTCGATAGACCGCCGAAGGAAAGATGAAACAGGCTCCCGGACTGCTCTCCGCGATGGTCGATCTGCAGTTCCTGTTCGGGGCGGCCTGCGCCGGATCCCAGAACCCACATCATCTTGGTGACGGCCGCTTCGCGGGTCATGTCGAGGCCGCTGAGTATGCCGAGATCGATCAACGCGCTGCTCGCCGCGTACAGCCCCATCTCCACCATCCCGGTGCCGCACTGGCTCAGGTTCATCACGATCTTGCCGTTTTCGATCGCGTTCCGGATCAGCCCGAGAAGCGCGCGGTCGTTCGGGATGTTCCCGGTTCCGTACGTGCGCAGAATGTACCCCCGGATGGCGGGATTCCGGAACAGGCCTTCGATCCGGTCGCTCCGGAATCCGGGAAAAAGGTCGATGATGAAAACGTTCTCGTCGAGAGCCGGATTCAGGGTGAAGGGCCGGTCCGGGATGGGACGGATCGCCTCTTCCCGGATTTTGATCCGCTCTCCGATCGTGCCGAGCAGGGGGGCGTTCGGAGAATCGATGCCGGCCCAATCCGAAGTGCTCACCTTGCTGGCGCGGCATCCCCGCACAATGCGGTCCGCGAACACGATGACCACCTCCGGGATGAGAGGCAGGTCCGCGGCCTGGCAGCCCGCGATGAAAAGCGAATTCATCAGGTTCAGCACCGCATCCGTTCGAACGGCGGATACCGGCAACTGGGAGCCGGTGATCACCACCGGTTTGCCGAGATTCTGCAGCATGAAACTCAGGGCCGAGGCGGTGTACGCCATGGTGTCCGTGCCGTGCAGGATCACGAATCCGTCATAGTCGCCGTACACGGACGCGATGGTTTCGGCCATCCGGCGCCAGTCGGCCGGTCCCACGTCGGAGGAATCGACGGGCCGCTCGAAGGAGGCGCTTCCGAAGCGGATGGTATTCCCGTTGTCCAGCTCCAGAACCGGAAGCCCGCCGACGCCGGTCTCCATCAGACGTGGATCCGCACCGGCGTTCCGGCGCCGGTCGATCTTTTTCTCTCCGTACAGGCTGAAATCGGGAAGAAACCGGAACAATTCGCCGATGGATTTGGGTTCCAGCGGGCTGAACGGATCCTCCGGTTCTCTGGGACCCATGCCGATGGTTCCGCCGGTGTAGAGGATGAATACGTTTGTCGTCATATCAAGGTTCGGGCTGGACGGGGTTCATCCGGATGGGTTCCGGCTGGCAGGAGGGGTTCGATCGGGTTCCGGCAAACCCGGTGTTGTCCATTCAAAAACGATCAGAGGAGATGGTTCGGATGAGATTGTCATAAATTGTCATTTTCCGCCTGCCATCGGAACCTTTTAATCGTGCTCGCGTAATCATTAATGTACCTACCTAATATCCACGTTGTATTCTCTCCCTCCCTGTGACGGGCCGGCTGTTCTGAAGTTGCCGGCCTGTCGCTTTTTCATCTGGCGACCAGTAGCGCGATCAGCATGAGCAGAAACACCGCTTCGATGAATATACCAGCCGCCACGAAGCGCAGGCGTGTGCCGCGGCTGGAGGGCTTCCATTCAGCGTCGAAGAGCGACTTTTCGGTGAATGCCTTGAACTGCATGCCGAGCTCCGGTTTCAGAACCAGAACCACCAGGATCAGGGCCATGAGCAGAATGGGAATGATGGTCGAAAGCATCAAGGCTCTCCTTGGTAAGAGAACGAAACAACGCGGAAGCCGGGCGGTCAGCCGGCCTCATCCAGCAGATTCCGGAGCAGCCGGTCCCGGTTGACCGGAACCACCCCCACTTCGCCGCACACGTCTCCCGCGGCGTGATTGGCGATGACCGCGGCCTCTTCGAACCCCGCGCCCGCGGCCATGGCCACGGCCATGGCCGCGATCACCGTGTCCCCCGCTCCGGACACGTCGTGAACCGCCTTGGCGCGCGTCGGCACCTTCCGGAATTCCCCTCCGTTCTGCTGCAGGGCCATGCCGTCTTCACCCAGCGTGATGAGCGCGCCCCCGCAGTCCAGCCGTTCGATCAGGACCGCCAGCGCTTTCCGGAGCGAATCCTCGGATTTCAATTCAAATCCGAGTTGTTCCGAGGCTTCCTTGCGGTTGGGCTTGAAAAGCGTGACACCGCGGTATTCGAAAAAATGATCGGATTTCGGATCCACGAAAACGGGCTTTCCCGCGGCGGAGGCAAGCCGGACAATGCGGCCGATCAGCCCGGGCGACAGCAGGCCCTTGTTGTAGTCCTCCAGGATGATCGCATCCAGACGGCCCATTTTCGATTCGATGAAAGCCGCGAGTCGCGATTCGATTTCCCCTGAAATCGGAGTCCGCGCTTCCCGATCCGTCCGCACGACATGCTGGTGATGGGCCAGAATGCGCGTCTTCATCGTCGTGGGGCGCTCCGGATCGGTGATGAGCCCGTCCGCGGCAAAACCGAAATCCTCGAACAGACGCTTCACCGCCCGCCCTTCCGGATCCGGTCCGACGATTCCGACGGGTATCACGGCCGCGCCGAGAGCGCTCACGTTATGGGTGACATTGGCCGCGCCCCCGAGCATGAAGGATTCCCGCTCGATCTCCACGACCGGAACCGGCGCTTCCGGTGAGATTCTGGAAACGCGGCCCCAGACGTACCGGTCCAGCATCACATCCCCGACCACGAGAACGGTTCGTGACGCGAATCCGTCAAACAGGTCCTTCAGTCGGGCGCGGGGAATCCGCATCATGGATTCTCCGTTCCGGACCCGGCCCGCCGCGTGGCGGCCCGGATCCATTCGAGGTAGGTTTCGTCTCCGTCCTGCACCGGCAGCATGATCACTTCCGGCAGGTCATAGGCGTGCAGGGAACGGATGCGTTCGCGGAGCGGGACGAACAGGTCCCTGCGGCTCTTGATGATCAGAAGGGCCTCGCGCTCGTCGCGCAGAACGCCTTTCCAGACATACAGCGACCGGGCCGAGGGGATGACGTTCACGCAGGCGGCAAGCCCTTCGGCCACAAGCGCGCGTCCGATGCGGACCGCGTCCTCTTCGGAACCGGCCGCGGTGAGAATGACGGCTGCGTCGCTCACATCCATCCGGCCTCCCGGTACCAGCGGACGGTTCGGTCCACGGCCTCGGTCATGGGTACGGAAGGGTAAAATCCGAACTCCCGCCGCGCGGCTGAAGCGTCGCAGCGCCAGAAACGGTTCCGGTACTCCGGATATTTGCCCATATTGAGAATTCCCATCCGGCCCCGAAGGCGCCCGGCGGCCTCGTGAAAGAGGAGCATACCGACCAGCAGCGGTTTCGGAACCGGCACACGCAGCGCTCTCCTTCCCAGGCTCCGGCCGATGCACCGGCCGAATTCGGTCCAGGAGCAGTCGCCTTCTGTCGCGAGAAAATAGGTGCGGCCCGCGGCCGCGTCGGAATCAGCGGCCGTGATCAGTCCGGCAGCGAGATCCTCGACGTACATAAAACCCGCCCAGGAATCCTTTCCTCCCAGAACGGGAATGAAACCGAGGCCGACGGACTTGAAAAACCGGAGCACGTCCGTATCGCGGGGGCCGAACACCACGGGCGGCCGGATCACGGTCACGGGTATACGGTCGCCGAACGACCGCGTGATCCGTTCCCCCTCCAGCTTGCTCTCTCCGTACCAGGTCACGGGTCGGGGCGGATCCTCCTCGGTCAGGGGCCTGTCCCCGGAATCCGGTCCAGCCGCGGCGATGGAGGAAACATAGATGAAACGACTGATGCGGTTTTTCGGCTGGACGGCCGCGCGGAGCAGATGAGCGGTCCCTTCCGCGTTCGCGGCCATGAACGCTTCCCGGCTCGAGGCTTTGGTGCATCCGGCCAGGTGGAAGATCCAGTCGATGCCCGACACCGCGGTTTCAAGCGAAGCCGAATCCCTCAGGTCGCCTTCGTGAAATTCAACATCCAGACCCCTGAGCCAGGTTCGGTCGCTCGATCGGCGGATGAGACACCGCACGCCGAATCCCTTCCGAAGCAGGGCTTCAACCGCGTGACTTCCGATGAACCCGTTCGAGCCCGTAACCAGAACTTTCTTCAAATCCGTTCTCCGCGGAACCATCGGAACAGTATACAAAATTGCCCGGCTTTTCGCAAGTCCAATCCCAATTTAAAGGTTGACAATGCGTGAATTCTTGATTATTTTAAACATTCACAAATATTTCCAGCCCAGCCCAAGGAGTATCGCGTGGATTTATTCGAGAAATGCAAAAATTTCACCCGGGCCAAAGATGCCATGGCCGCCGGCCTGTACCCCTATTTCCGCGCGATTCAATCCGGTCCCGGATCCGAGGTGATGATCGACGGGAAAATGATGATCATGGTCGGATCCAACAATTACCTGGGCCTGACCGGGCATCCGAAAGTCATCGAGGCGGCTGTCGCTGCCACGAAAAAGTACGGGTCCGGATGCACGGGATCCCGGTTCCTGAACGGCACGCTGGACATCCACATCGAACTCGAGGACCGGCTGGCCCGGTTCATGAAGCGGGACGCGGCGGTCTGCTTCAGCACCGGTTTTCAGACCAACCAGGGGGCCCTCTCGACGCTGACCGGCAAAGACGACCTGGTGTTCACCGACCGCACCGACCATGCGTCCATCGTGGACGGATGCCGTCTCGCGTTCGGCAAGACGATCAAATACAAGCACAACGACATGCACGATCTGGAACGCGTCCTGCGCTCCCACGCCGACACGGACAAGGGAAAGCTGATCGCGACAGACGGCGTGTTCAGCATGGAAGGCGACATCGTCAACCTGCCCGGGGTGGCGGAACTGGCGAAGCGTTACGGCGCGCGCCTGTACATCGACGACGCCCACTCCATCGGCGTGCTCGGGAAACACGGCCGGGGTACCGGCGAACACTGGGGCATGGAAGACGTCATCGACGTCAGCATGGGCACGTTCAGCAAGTCTTTCGCGTCCCTCGGCGGTTTTCTGGTCGGGGACGAACCGGTCATCCATTACATCAAGCACCATGCCCGGGCCCTGATTTTCTCCGCCAGCATGCCGCCGGCGGCCGTGGCCACTGTCCTGGCCTGCCTCGATGTAATCGAATCCGAGCCGGAACGTCTCGAACAGCTCTGGAAAAACACGCGCAAGATGCTCGCGGGTTACAAGAGCCTCGGTTTCGAGACAGGCCCCAGTGAAACGCCCATCATCCCCATCATGGTCGGAGACGACGAACGCTGTTTCATGTTCTGGAAACTGCTGTTCGAGAACGGCGTCTTCGCGAATCCCACCGTGAGTCCGGCCGTGCCACCGGGTCAGGCCCTGATCCGCACCAGTTACATGGCCACGCACACGGACTCGGAACTCGACCGCGTGCTGGAAATATTCGCCAAGCTGGGAAAGCAGTTCGGAATCATCTGACCCGTCCCGCGGACTGAAACCGCGGCCGGACGCTTTCCATACCCGGCGCTTCACGCGTCATTCGGAGGATGCACATGCCGTCCGGATCCCTCACCATCCTGCCCGTGTCGAACCGGAAGGAATGGAACGCGTTCCTGAAGTTTCCCTACCGCTTCTACCGGAACGATCCGAACTGGGTGCCCCCGCTCCTGCAGGACCAGAAAGCGCTTCTCGACCCGCGGAAGCATCCCTTTTACCGCCACGCGGATTCCCGCTTCTTCCTCGCGTACAGGGACGGCCGGCCCGCCGGGCGGATTGCCGCCCTGATCGATCACGCGCATAACGAGTTCCACGCTGACCGCATCGGATTCTTCGGTTTTTTCGAGTCCGAGGAGGATGAAGCCGTCTCCGCCGGACTGCTCGGCGCCGCGCGGTCGTGGCTTCGGGAGAACGGCCGGAACGCGATGCGCGGCCCGGTGAATCCGTCGCAGAACGAGGACTGCGGGTGCCTGATCGACGCTTTTGACTCCCCGCCCGTGATCATGATGACCTATAATCCCCCCTATTACCCCGGTCTGTACGAGCGCTTCGGCCTCCGGAAAGCGATGGATCTGTACGCCTATATCGCGGAGACCTCCGGCGGCATACCGGACAAGCTGGTGCGCGTGGCCGAAACGGTGCGGAAAAAAGAGGGCATCACGATTCGCACGGCCGACATGAAACGGTTCGACGAGGAAGTGGACAGGATCAAGCAGGTCTACAACAAGGCCTGGAGCCGGAACTGGGGATTCGTGCCGATGACGGACGCGGAATTCGACCACCTGGCCAAAAACCTGAAGGCCGCCGTCGTTCCGGAACTCTGTCTGATCGCAGAAATCGCGGGCGAACCGATCGGTTTCGCGCTTTCCATACCGGACATGAACCAGGCGCTGATCCGCCTCAACGGGCGTCTTTTCCCGACGGGCCTTTTGAAGCTGCTGTGGTACGCGCGGAAAATCGACACGATCCGGATCGTCACGCTCGGCGTGGTGCACGCGCATCAGCAGAAGGGCATTGACGCGGTCCTCTATCTCGACACCTGGCGGAACGCGATGAAAAAAGGCTACGTCCGGGGCGAAATGTCCTGGATTCTGGAGACCAACACCATGATGAACCGTTCGGCGCAGATGCTGGGCGGTAAGGTGTACAAGACGTACCGGATGTATCAGATGGATATCTGACGCCGGACAAGGCACGGGTTTCCGTTTTCCGCTCGCGAACCGGCGACACTCGGACGGCCTCATGAAATACAGATTCCCCGCGCTCTGCCTGCTCCTCTCCTCCCTGTTCTCATGCGCGTTGCCTCCTGCGGATGACCGGCCCGGCCGGCCGGACCGGAACGTTCAATACGGCAAGGCGTCGCATTACGGCATGGGCGACGGATTTCACGGCAGAAAAACGGCCAGCGGAGAAATCTTCGACCGGAACAAGCTGACCGCTGCGCACCGGACCCTGCCGTTCGGCACCCTGTGCCGCGTGACGAACCGGTCCAACGGCAGGCAGGCCGTGGTCCGAATCAACGACCGGGGTCCTTTCGTCGAGGGGCGCATCATCGATCTTTCCTGGGCGGCGGCGAAACGCATCGGAGCGGACCGGGCGGGCGTGGTGAACGTGAAGGTGGAAGTGCTGAAGCGGGGTAAGGGGACGGATTAGGAGGAAAACTTCATACTGGATTCAAGATAGACGATTAATGATCAACGATTGAGGATTGAAGATCGTCGGGGTCATCGTCGTTCGATATCCAATCGAACCGCATCCGCGGTGATCATCCATTCCCCTTCTTCAATCGTTGATCTGCAATCCGCTGACGCGGACCTCCGGCCTAACGGCCTGCGGTCTTCAATCACGAATGAATTCAGGGCCAGCGGTTTCCCCGAAGGTCAACCGGGCGTCAGGATTCCAGCCCCCACTCCAGCAGCCGCAGGGCGCTTTCCTTTCCCTTCTCCCCCACTTCGAGCATCGGCCCCACACAGGACGGGCAGCCGGACGCGCAATGGCAGGACCGGATGAGGTCCCGCGCCGCGGACAGGATGAGGCCGTGGTTCTGATACAGCTTTTTGCCGTATCCCACGCCGCCCGGGATATGTTCATATATGTACACCGTGGGCTTCCCCGCGAAAGGAGAACGCCTCATCGGTATCGTGCGAAGATCGTTCGGGTCCGTCATCACCCAGATCGGCGCCACATTGGCGAGCAGATTCGCGACCGCCTTGAGGCCGTCCCCGAGGCTGGATTCGGTCAGCTTCAGCGTTTCCAGCACACGCTCATCCAGTTCCCACCAGTACGCCGTGGTATGCATGGTCATCTCCGGCAGGTGGATGCGTCCCGATCCCACGTTCTCGTGGGTGCCGAACTTGATTTTCTTGTACAGGGTGGCGACGCAGGTCACGCTGACCTCGCCGTGCCCTTTCTTTCCCCCGGAAACCGGGGATTCCTCGAATTCGTCCAGCACGCGGATGTCCGTCTTGGTCTGAGCGTCCGTGTAGTAGTCACTCTGGACACGCCGCACCATGGCCTGCCGCCTGTCCCAGTCCAGCTTATCCACGTGATAGGGCTCGCCCTCGTGCAGGTAGATCGCCTCGTCGTGCACCATGACCGGCGCGCTGAACAGGTCCACCTCCCCGATGACGCGCTCGCCGCGCGTCGTGTCGATGATGACCACGTTGTCCGGCGCCGCGCTCCGGAGGCTCACCTCCTCGGCCGGGTACGATTCGCTGGTCCAGTGATACTGGCCGTCGCCGGCCCTGTGGAGCACCCGGTGCTCCTCCAGGTACTGGAGCAGTTGTTCCGTGGCGTCGGTCCCGAAACGCTCCCCCTCGCGGAATGGCAGTTCGAACGCGGCGCATTTCAGGTGCTCGGTGAGAATGATCAGGTTGTCCGGATCCACAATGCCGTTCTCGGACGGGCTGTCGAAGAAATAGTCATGGTGCCGTATCACGTACTGGTCCAGGGGCGCGCTCGACGCGATCAGCACGGAAACGGACACGGATTCCCGGCGGCCGGACCGTCCCGCCTGCTGCCAGGTCGAGGCGATGGTCCCCGGATATCCGGCCATGATCGAGGCCGACAGCTGGCCGATGTCGATGCCGAGTTCCAGCGCGTTGGTGGATACGACGCATTGGATCGACCCGTCCCGGAGGCCCCGCTCGATCTCCCGCCTGAGATTCGGCAGGTAGCCGCCGCGGTATCCCCGGACCTTGTCCGCTGACCGCTTCAGCGACTGAAAGGTTTCTTTCAGGTAGGTGAGTAGAATTTCGACCCGCAGCCGGCTCCGGACGAATATGATGGTCTGCACGCCGGAGGCGAGAAACCGCCTCGCGACGGACTGCGCCTCCTTGATCGACGATCTCCGGATCCCGAGTTCCGCGTTCACGACCGGCGGGTTGTAGAAGATGAAGTGCTTCTCGCCCCGCGGCGCGCCGTTCCGGTCGACGAGAACCGCCTCCTCCTCGATGAGCCGTTCAAACAGCTCCCTGGGATTGGCGATGGTGGCCGAACAGCCGATGAAAAGCGGGCGGCTGCCGTAGAAGGCGCATATCCGCTTGAGCCGGCGGAGGACATTGGCGAGGTGGCTGCCGAACACGCCCCGGTAGAAATGAACCTCGTCGACCACGACGAAACGCAGGTTCTCGAAAAGCTTCACCCAGCCGGTGTGGTGCGGCAGAATGCCCTGGTGCAGCATGTCCGGATTCGTGACAACGATGTGCCCGGCCGACCGGACAGCCTTGCGCGCGGAAGCCGGCGTGTCGCCGTCGAAGGTGAATGTCTTGATGTCCGCGCCCGTGGGTTCGATCAGGCCGTGCAATTCGTCCACCTGGTCCTGAGAGAGGGCCTTGGTCGGAAAAAGATACAGCGCGCGGCTTTCGGGATCAGCCAGGACGGACTGCAGGACGGGCAGGTTGTAGCAGAGCGTCTTGCCCGAGGCCGTGGGCGTGACGACCACGGTGTGACGCCGGTCGAGGATGTGACGGATCGCCTCCGCCTGATGCGAGTAGAGGCGGCTGATGCCGCGGCCGCGGAGGGCTTCCGCCAGACGTGGATCGAGATTCTCCGGGAAATCCGCGACCACCGCGGCGCGGGCCGGAAGCTTGCGCCAGGCCGTGACATTGGCCATGAATTCCGGGGAATCACGGAAGGCGTCGAGGACCTGTTCGAGGGTCATGGCGTCGGGGGCGGTTTAATCGGTTCGACGGAACGGGTTCAGGCCGGACCGCTGTCCGGGGTTTCCGGCGAGGGCCGGGAGACCAGTCTGCGTATCGTTTCAATGACGATCGCGATGTGGGTGTTCTTGAGAATGAAGGCGTCGGCCCCGCATTTCTTGGCGAGCTCCGCGTCCTCCTCGGTGTCGCGCGAGGTGAACATCGCGACCGGGATGTCCTTGTAGGCGCGGTTGAACTTGATCATCCGGCACAGTTTGTGGCCGTCCAGATCCGGGAGCATGATGTCCAGCAGCACCAGATCGGGCCGGACCTCACGGACCTTGTTCAGGCCGGTGAACCCGTTTTCCGCGACCACGGTGCGGAATCCTTCCTTCTCGAGATGCGAGCGGATGTACTTGATGCTGGCCGCGTTGTCTTCGATGATCAAAATGGTTTTGATTTTGGTCTCGGTCATGTCGTTTTCGCGTTTTCCTTCCGGCCCGGCCGGCCTGACGCCGGCCTCATGAGCCGGTTCACCGTGTCCGGGATGCCGTCGAGGGGTCCTTCCCCGTCCGGAACAAAGGCGGTCGATGCCTCCCCCTTCCGGAGCTCACGGCTCAGCGGAAGCCCGTCGTCCGTCCCCGGAACCCGGACCCAGTATGTTTTCATTCCGATTTCAGCGACGACCATGTCATTGACCGGATCGTTCCCGACCATGAGGCACGTCTCCGGCGCGAGGTTCAGGTCCCGGCAGATCTCGGAATAATACGCGATTCTCGGTTTGCAGAAATGCGTGTTCCGGCTGTGCGTGATCCGGTCGAACGGAAAACCGTCAAGCCCCGCCCATTCGAGACGGATGTTCTGAACGTCCAGGGGCCAGACGGGATTCGAGGCGATCACAATTGAGAGAGAGCGGTTCCGGAGTTCCTCGATCAGGCGCCGGTTGCCCTCGGGCACGGTTACCAGGCTTTTCAGGCTGTTGAAACCCGACCCGTAGAAGCGGAGAAAACGGGATTCGATCGTCTCGAACGGAACCCGGATCCCGGCGCAGAAATGATCCATGAACCGGTCGTGATTCGTGGCGGACCCGTCATTTTCGAGAAGCGCGCGCACGGATGCGATGAGCCGCTTTCTGAACGTGTCTGCGGGCCAGAGATCATCGAACCCGGGCGCGAGGAGCCGGATGTATTCGTCGAAAAACCGGGACTCGTCGAAATGAATCAGCGTGTTGTCCAGATCGAACAGTACGGCTTTCAGCATTCCATGCCCGTCATGGATCGATCCGCATTTTCATGCCGGCGCGATGGAAGCCGGCGTAGTGCCGGGCAAGGCATGCCGCATTCGCCGCTGGCCGCACTGCGTTCCTGAGAAAAGCCATGGAAGACAACAGGTGAACAATCGATAGGCTCTGGTGATTACGGAACATCTTGAATTTCCTGTATTTGAAATGGCTTGTTCGATCTCGAATGACAGTATTGACAGAGTGTCAAATAAATTACTCATAATCACTTACAAAGTCAATAAAAACCTGGGATATTCCGAAGGGGCCGGGTCCGGACACCGGCATATCGGCATGGAGATGACGGATGAATCAGACTGTCTGCGGCCGGATTTCAGCGGTCGAGTGAATGGGGCTGAGTGAAAGCCTATCCAAATCGCCCCGAAACCTTACACCCCTCAATGTGATGAATCCGAAGCCGGAGGATTGAAGACTCCCTCGTCCGTTGCTCGGAACCGGGGGAATGCGCTCGCTGACAGATTGAAGCTGCCCGCGGCAAGCCGCGGGGAATCTTCTATCTGTAGTGAAGAAAATATATTATATTCGTTCGATTACCCCGCCGTCCCGCTGCGCGGGACCAAGCTATTATATGTGTTTTTATTGAAGGCAAGCGGCGGGGTAATCGAACGATCAGATTCAATCACTTCGCCCTTCTCCGTTCCGCTTCCCGGAGACTGAACTCGCAACCGCAGTAATCCTGGCGGTACAATCCGGCCTGCCGGCTGAGTTCGCAGCTCTTCCGGAACCCGTCCTGTTTCTTGAAATCCGAGGGGAAAAAGGCCGCGCCCGAGGAAAAACCGGTCTCGGAACCGATGCGGTTGATCAGAGCAGCGTTTTTATGCGGGCTGACAGTGAGCGTCGTCGCGAACGCGTCCATGCCGAGCGCGGCCGCGCGGCCTGCCGTCCGCTCCATCCGGAAACGGAAGCAGGCCTCGCACCGCCTCCCGCCTTCGGGTTCGTCTTCGAGCCCGCGGACCTGTTCGCGCCAGGCGGCCGCGTCGTATTCCGCGCATTCGACAGGAAAACCCCACCGGCCGCCAAGCGCGCGCATCTCCTCGAGCCTGGCCCGGTATTCGGATTCGGGGAAAATGTTGGGATTGTCGAAATACACGGTGACATCGAATGCTTCACGGAGAACGGTGAAGGGATGGGTGCCGCACGGCGCGCAGCAGGCGTGCAGGAGAAGACGGCGCCGGACCGGACCGTTCACGGCCGGACCCCGGGAGAAACGGCCAGATGATTGAGAATGACGGATCCGCCGGTCGAGAAACCGGATCGGATGGCGTTTTCGAGATACGCTTTCGCGTCTCGGACCGCCGCGTCGAGCGTCCTCCCTTTCACCAGACCGCAGAGTATGGCCGCGGACAGCGTGCATCCCGTGCCGTGCGCCGGCCTGGACCCGATCCGTTTTCCGGGATAGCGCGTCACGGTTTTTCCGTCGAACAGAATATCCACGGGATCCCCGGCGAGATGCCCGCCCTTGACGAGAACGGCTTCCGATCCCATGCGGCGGATGACACGGCCTGCCGCTTCCATGTCCGCCTCGTCCCGGATCGGCACTCCCGACAGGGATTCGGCTTCCTCGGTGTTGGGGGTGACCAGAAAAGCGCGGGGAAGCAGGTCGTCTCTCACCGCGCCGACCGCGGACGCGTCGAGCAGGGGGCTTCCGTCTTTGGCGACCATGACGGGGTCCACGACCACAGGGATGTTCTTCAGCATGCGCAGTTCCTCGGCCACGGCCCGGACAATATCCGCGTTGAACAGCATGCCGGTTTTCACCCCGTCCGCGCCCATGTCCGTCCGCACGGCCCGTATCTGAAGGCGGACGAATTCCGCTTCCAATCCGGACACGCCCAGTACGGATCTGGAATTCTGGGCGGTGACCGCGGTTACAGCGGACACGCCGAACACGCCGAAGGCACAGAACGTTTTGAGGTCCGCCTGAATGCCCGCGCCGCCGCCGGAATCGGATCCCGCGATGGTGAGCGCTTTCGGCCGCCCGATCACCTGCGACTCCCGGGTTCGGCCCCGGCGGGCGTTCCGCCGTCTTGCGCAGGAATGGAAAGAGGCAGAGCCCGGCTCTGCCTCTCGAACGCGTTTTGTGTGCGGTCCGCGGTCAACCGTTCGCCTTGATGGCTTCGACCGGACAGACCTCGGCGCACGCGCCGCAATCCGTGCACTTGGCCGCGTCGATCACGTAAATCGGATCGCCTTCACTGATCGCCTCAACCGGGCATTCAGGAACGCAGGATCCGCATGCGATGCATTCTTCTCCGATTTTATGGGCCACAGGGACCTCCTTGTAAAAAGGCCGTTTTTCGAACCGTGTTAATATAGCAAGTTTCCGCATCAAAGTCAATCGGATGTGCCCGGGTATCGGATGTCGTCCGGTCCCGGATCGGGCCTAGATCATCCATTTTTCAAGGTCGGCCGGATCCATGGGCGACGCGTCGATCCGCATGGATTCGTCCCCGCGGCTGGCCCGGACCCGGATCCGGCCCCCTGTCCTGCGGTTCACATACCGGGCAAGCATCGAGGCCACGAGGGCCGCCTCCTCGGGGCCCGAGACCTCGTCCGCGAGCGCCGTCGGACCCGGGACGTCCTCCGCCTCGAACACCCACCGTCCGGCGGAGAGGCCCTGTAGGGCCGCGTTGTCCTTCTCCTCCCTGCCGATGACGACCCAGCGTCCGTTTTCGGTCCAGAAATGCCTGCCGAACCTGCAAAGCATCATGATATCCGGCGTGATGGATTCCTGCCCGCGGTTTTTGATGAACGCCTTCAGGCGCCTGGCATAGAAGGGGTCCGTGAGGATGCAGCCGCCCGCGGGCTGGGCGTAATCGGTGATGCCGAGTTCCGCGGCGAGCGCCTCCTGCGGCCTGCGCCCCCGGCCGCTGATGCCGTATAGTCGGCTTCTGTCCACCCAGCCGTTTTCCTCCGGGATCGTGACCGGCAGGACATGCGCCGAAAGGGGGCGTAGAATGAGCCGTTTCAGTCCGGCCAGTTTCTCGATGTGGAGAAGCGTGGGTTTGTGCTGGGACATGGGCCTCTGACCGACGACTTCGCCGGTCACGAGGAATGCCGCGCCGAGTTCGTCCATCAAGGCTTTGGCGCGGCGGATCATGAAGAGGTGGCA
>CAZNXX010000044.1:0-20705 GCA_964577095.1 uncultured bacterium
ATGCCCCAGCAGTTCCATGATGTCGATCTCCCCGGATGCGGCCCAGCCGCCGTAGGTGTTCCGAAAGGGCATCATCCAGATCGCAGGCCATATGCCCCGGCTGAAGGGCAGTTTCGCCCGGATTTCGAATCGTCCGTATTTCCAGCCGGTTCCCTGGGAGTTCAGCCTGGCCGACGTGTACGAACGCGTGCCGTCCACGCCGGTGTACGTCTCGCGGAGCGCGCGGATCACCAGGCAGCCGTCCTCGACGAAGGCGTTGGTGTCGCGGTTCGTGTAGTACTGGAGCTCATTGTTCCCGCCTCCCTGGCCGTTCACGGACAGCATCCATTTGGAACGGTCGATGGCCGCGCCGTCGAACTCGTCGTGCCACGCCAGTTTCCATCCAGGGGGCGCGGGGATGTTCTCCCCGTTCGTCGGTCTGGAGGGATTCTTGTCCTTGCAGGCCGCTGAGGCCAGCATCAGCGCCGCAAGACCGGTCCGGAATACCCAGTGCTTCATGCGGATGACCCCGTTGTTGAAGATCCACGATCCGATGTTCGAAATACGGAATGACCACGGAAAATCAGGGACGCGCGACGGTCAACGCTCATGATCCGATACCCGTTTCATGCCATCCGTGTCCCTCCGTGGCGTTCTCCGACCGGGCTGAAAGCCCGCGGCCGGCGGCTCACCCCTCCCCGTCCCAGCAGTACGTGCAGAGGCGCGACTTGGGCAGACCGATGGCCGCGACCATGTCCGCCATACGCTGGTACCGGAGCGTGGTCAGGCTGAGTTTGACGCGTATCCATTCCACCATGTCCCGGTATTCCGCGGATTCCGGATCGGAGAACGGCTTCAGCGGGGCGTCGTTTCCGGCAACGGCCTCGATGGCCTGCCTGCCCGCGAGGTCGAGTTCGGAGCGGGATTGCGAAAAATTCAGGTATCTGCACCCGTGGATCAGCGGCGGGCAGGCGGGGCGCATGTGCACCTCGGCCGCGCCGTACAGGAACATGCGCTGGATCGTCTCGCGGAGCTGGGTGCCCCGCACGATCGAATCCTCGCAGAACAGCAGGCGCTTGCCCTCGATCAGTTCGCGGATCGGGATGAGCTTCATCCGCGCCACCAGGTTGCGGACATCCTGATCCTGCGGCATGAAACTGCGGGGCCAGGTCGGCGTGTACTTGACGAACGGCCGGGTGTAGGGGATGCGGGCCGTGTTGGAGTATCCGAGCGCATGTGATGTGCCGGAATCCGGTATGCCCGACACCGCGTCCGGCCGCACGGAATCGCCGGTCGCGAGCGCCTCGCCGCACCGGTAACGCACGGCCTCCACGTTACGGCCCTCGTAGGTGGAGGCCGGATATCCGTAATACACCCAGAGAAAAGCGCAGATGCGGAGCGCATCCCGCGGCGGAACCCGCGTCTCGTATCCGTCCGCTGTGAAGAAAACCGTTTCGCCGGGCCCCAGCTCGTGCGCCGGTTCATATCCCAGGTTCGGCAGGGCGCAGGTCTCGAACGTGGCGCAATGGGCGCCCTCGCGCCGTCCGATCGTGACGGGCGTCCGCCCCATGCGGTCCCGCGCTGCGTATATGCCTTTCGGCGTGAGCAGGAGGATGGAACAGGACCCCTCGATCCGCTCCTGGGCGTTCCGGATTCCGTCCTCGATTGTGGCGCCCTGGTTGATCAGCACGGCGATGAGCTCCGTCGGATTGACGGCGTTTCCGCTCATTTCCGAAAAATGAGCGTCCCTTGCGGTAAAGGCCTCCTCCGACAGGGCTTTCAGGTTGTTGATCCGGCTGACCGTGACAATGGCGTAATTTCCGTGCCGCGAGCCGATGATCAGGGGCTGGTCTTCACCGTCGCTGATGACGCCGATGCCGGAATGCCCCAAAAGCCGCGCACGGTCGGTCTCGAACTTGGATCGGAACTGCGCGTTCTCGATGTTGTGGATAAATCGGAAAAGCCCGTTCCGGTTCGAGACGGCCAGGCCGCCGCGGCGGGTTCCGAGGTGGGAGTGGTAATCGGTGCCGTAGAAAAGATCGTCAACGCAGTCTGTCGCGGAAGCGACGCCGAAAAAGCCGCTCATGAGGTGACGTGTCTCCTGTAAAATAACCCTTAAATTTAGTCGATTATAGTTCTGAAGCAAACGGTTTTTTGGCGGATCCGGGTTGTCTTTTCGTCCATCTCCCCGCCTGCGGCGTTCCCGGTTCAGCCCCTTCCGGCTCATCTCCTCGAAACAAGGGCCTCCGGGTCAGGCGGTAGTGCCGGACTTGAGGATCAGGGGGCTGTGGCCTTCCGACCCGGCCCCCCGAACTCGGAACCCGGAACCTGCCCGGAGACAGTCTCTTCAGGTTTGATTTTAAGGGTTTTTCAGGCTATATTGCGCCATGCTGTCCTCCCAGCCGAAATCCCAGGAAACGCACCGGACGCTCCTGTTCGTCACCATGGGAACCCCCTCCTTCATCCGGGAGGACCTCGATTTCTTGCGCGGCCACCTCCGGGTCAGAACCTTCCTGTACCGCCCGAGCCGGAGCATTCTGCCCAATATCCGGCAGCAGATGAGGCTTTTCGCCTGGCTGATCATCAACATACCGCGGTCGCGGGCGGTGGTCGTCTGGTTCGCGGACTACCACGCCTTTCTGCCCGTCCTGTTTTCAGGGGTCTTCGGCAGAAAATCGATCGTCATGCTGGCCGGGTACGACGTGACCCGAATCCCCGAACTGAACTACGGCGTTTTTTCAAACCCGATCCGGTCTGCTTGCGCCCGGTTCGCCATCGGCCGGGCCGACATCCTCGCGCCGGTCGCCCGTGCGCTGGTCGACAAGGCGCGCCTTCATGTCCCGGCCATCCGCGGGCGGATCGTTCACGTGCCCTTCGGATTCGACGCCTCCCGATGGTTCTGCGACACGTCCAAGGAAAACCTGGTCCTGACCGTCGGTTTCGCGGACGACGAGACGCGCATCCGAATCAAGGGCCTGGATTTCTTCGTCCGCGTGGCCGAACGCCTGCCGAACATCCGCTTCGCGGTCATCGGCATCGGCCCCGGCGCGCAGGCGAAGCTGAACGCTCCGCCGAACGTCCGGTTCTTCGGACGGCTTCCCCGCCCGGAGCTCAGGGCGTTCTATTCAAGGGCCAAGGTGTACGCCCAGCTGTCGCTGAGCGAGGGTATGCCGAACGCGGTCTGCGAGGCCATGCTCTGCGAGTGCGTTCCGGTGGGCACGGACGCTGGCGGGATTCCGGAGACCATCGGAGACGCCGGGTTCATTCTGGCCGGCCGGGATTTAGACGCGGCGGCCCGGACGATTGAAAAAGCGATCCGTCTGGCTCCGGTCATGGGGAAAAAGGCGAGAAGCCGGGTCGTTCGATCGTTCCCCGCTCAAGGCCGGCAGGCCAAATGGGTGTCAATGCTCCGGGAGGGAGCAATTCCATCGCGAGAAAAACCATGAGTGAAAAACTGACCGACCGTCAATTCTGGGATCAGTACTGGAATCGGGTGACGCTCCCGAGCGAAATCAGGCGTTCCGACGGGAATCTGTACATCAACGCCATACTGGATGTTTTCGACGCTTTCATCCCGAAAAACCGGCGCCTCTCCATTCTTGAAATCGGCGGGGCGCCCGGCCAGTATCTCGCATACTTCTCGAAAAAATACGATTGCACGGTTCATTGCCTGGATTATTCCGAAGCCGGGTGCAACAAAACGGACGAGAACTTCAGGCTTCTCAAAATTGAAGGGGCCGTTCACCGGGCGGATATTTTCTCCAAGGATCTGCGGCTCCCCGGTTTTGACGTGATTTATTCACTGGGGTTCATCGAGCATTTCTCCGATCTTGAGACGGCCGTTCGATCGCACGCGAAATGGCTGAATCCGGGCGGTCTCTTGTTCCTGGGCGTTCCGAACCTTTCGGGCGTGTACCGGCCGATGCTGCAATGGACGGCTCCGCGATTTCTGGCGCGGCACAATCTGGCCGCGATGGACGCCGGCCGGTGGAAATCATTCGAGACAGCGCTCGAACTGCGTCCCGTTTACAGGGGATATATCGGCGGTTTTGAATTCGGAATTCTGGATAAATGCGAGAAAAAGACACCGTTCCATGCCGCCGTCAAGCGGATCACCCATGTTTTATTCCTGGTTTTCCGAAAACACGGCCGCATCCTTCGTAAAGCCAATCACAGACGCATCAGCGGGTATTTGATGGGAGTGTATCGCACGGAATAATCAAATCCGGGAGGGAGCATGAACTCACCAGTGAGCGGGGCCATCCGGAACAGGTCGATCATCATCCTTCTGATTTCCGCGGTCGGATGGGCGGCCGGCCAGGAACTCTTCATCGACAGAAGCGCCGACTGCGGCATCGACCGATCCGTCAGCCGGGGTATCGCGATCAGCGATTACAATCAGGACGGATTGCTGGATGTCTATCTCTGCCATTCCACCGGGTCGAGCCGTTTATATAAAAATACCGGGCGGAATCATTTCGTTGACGTAACCGACCAAATCGGCGTGGGGGTCGACGAGCTGACCGCCTCGGCCGACTGGATCGATTATGACAATGACGGAGACCTGGATCTGTTCGTCTCATGTTATTGGAACGCGCCCCGGCTCTACCGGAATGACGGCGGACAATTCCGTGACGTCGCGGCAGAGGCCGGAATCGTCACGCACGGCCGGTACAATTCGCAACCCGCGTGGGCGGATTACAACCGGGACGGGCATATCGATCTGTTCATCGCCGTCTTCGAGACGGAACCCGCGAATTTTCTGTTTAAAAACAACGGGGACGGCACGTTCAGCGATGTCGCGGACAAAGCCTACGTGAAGGAACCCGTCAAGGCGAGAATGGCCTCCTGGGCCGACTACAACAACGACTCCTGGCCCGACCTCATCGTCAGCGGTCAGCAGGGATGCGTTCTCTATCATAATGACGGCCAGGGTTCATTTCTGAGCGCGACGGAACGTCTGCGTCTCGGCAACACCCGCGACGGATTGGGGAACGCATGGGGGGATTTCGACAACGACGGCGATCAGGATCTGTTCATGGCGAACGACGGCGAAGTATCCCTCTTACTCGTCAATTCCGGAGAGAATTCTTTTTCACTGGGAAACGCCCGTTTTTCATCCGGCGCGCCGAGCAATTCAATCTCTCCGCTCTGGGCCGATTTCAACAACGACGGATTTCTGGATCTGTATGTCAAACACTATGACGCCGCCGGGACGCTTTTCCTGAATTCGAAGGGATTCAGTTTTCTCAACATCACGGCCGAAAGCGGGCTTCGATCGGAACCGGCCGGGTGCAGCTCGGCGTGGGGCGACATGGACAATGACGGGGACATCGATTTGATGGTGACGCCGTACGGCTCAGGCCCGCTTTTTTATTACGAGAACCAGATGAACAGTCTATCGGGAAATGCCCATTGGCTCGACGTCACTCTGGCCGGATCGGCCAGCAATCGAATGGGGCTCGATTCGAAGGTCAGGCTGTTTGTCAACGGCAAGATGCAGGTCCGCGAGAATAAAATCGGGGAAGGCTGTTTCGTCCAGAATTCTCCAGTATTGCATTTCGGCCTCGGGAACGCCGAAACAGTGGACAGTCTGATTATTGTATGGCCTTCCGGCCGGAGACAGATGCTCACCGGCCTGGCCGCTGACCGGAAACTGGAGATCCGGGAACCGGGAATAAATGCTGTCCGAACCGCGCCTCCCAATACACCCGGTCTTTCACTGGCGAATTATCCCAATCCCTTCAATCAGAGCACCACCGTCGAAATCACGCTCCCCTCCCCGGACACCGTCCGGATCAGGATATTCGACCTGTCCGGAAGAACCGTCTATTCGGATTCCGTATCTGCCATATCTGCGGGCGGTTTTCGTTTTGTCTGGGACGGCACGGACCTTCTCCATCAACCGCTTCCGTCCGGGATTTTCATCTGTCAAATTGAGACAAAACGCTTTGTCAAGAGCGCCAAACTGATCCTGAGCCGATGATTCGAAAACTGAAAAAACGTGCGACCGAAGGCGCGTTCACGAGAAACGTCTTCACCCTCATGGCCGGAACGGTCGTCGGACAGGCCATTCCGATTCTGATCTCGCCGATCATCGGAAGAATGTATTCGCCGGACGATTTCGCGACATTCGGCCTGTTTCTCTCGATCTCCAGCATCCTGGGCGTGGTGGCCGCGGGCCGGTACGAAATGGCCGTCATGCTCCCCCGAAAAGATGAAGACGCGATGAATCTGGTGCGGCTGTGCGTGCTCCTGATCGTCGGGTTCTGCTCCGTCTGTCTCATCCCGCTGTTGCTCTTCAGCGGAAAACTGGCCTCGCTCCTGAAAAACCCGTCGCTCGCCTCATGGATGGGCTTGACCGCCCTGGCGGCGCTCTCCTTTTCCCTGTTTCAGACCTTCACCATGTGGCTCAACCGGAAGAACCGATACCGTTCCATATCGTGGAGCAAGGTGATCCAGGCCGCCGTTTCATCCGCCGCGATGATCGGATTCGGGCTGATGATCCAGGGCCCGGCCGGCCTCATCTGGGCGTACCTCCTGTCCTTGACGATACCCGCCGTCTGGCTGGGCCTGGCGGTTCTCCGCGCCCGAAAGGAGGGGCAATACCGCCTCTCCCGGGGCAAAATGATCGAACAGGCCGGGCGGTACGGGGATTTCCCGAAAATCAACGCCGCGCACGCGTTCATCGACCAGCTTCAATCCAATGGAGTGATTTTCATCATTTCGGCGCTCTTCAGCAGCAGCGTCCTGGGTCTCTATACGTTCACGATGCGGGTACTGCGGACCCCGCTGATTTTCATCGGCAAGGCCGTCTCCCAGGTCTTCTACCAGAAAGCCGCCGAAACCTACAACGCGGGCAAGGACATACACGGCCTGGTGAAAAAAATCATCCTGCAGCTGGCGCTCATCGGGCTTCCGATCTTCGCATTTCTGGCCCTGACCGCGCCGTTTCTTTTCAGCCTGATTTTCGGGGAAAAATGGAGGACGGCCGGGGTCTACACCCAGATCCTGTCGCCCTGGCTGTATTTCAACTTCATCTCCTCGTCCCTCTCGCAGCTGCCGCTGCTCGTGAACGAACAGAAAATGAATTTCATCATCGGATTTTTTTATTACATACTGCTGGTGGGTTGTCTGCTGGCGGGATACTGGATGCACGATGTCCGGATCGGCTTCATGCTGGTTTCGGGTTTCATGTCGATCTACATCATTTTAACCCTGGCATGGTATCTGCGGATTTCCCGGAAAAAAGGGACGGACCATCAGCCGATCGAATCGCTGTCCCAATTCTCCGAATGACCCGATAGCGCACTCCGCCTTCCCGCCTCCACGTCGACCCGCATGAGCAATGCGGCGCCGATCGCGAAGAACGCGACGAGCGACAGAATGCCGACACGGCTCGTTCCGCCGATCTGTCCCGCCAGACCGAACACCGCGGGCCCCAGGATGCCCGCGAATTTCCCGCTGATGTTGTAGAATCCGAAGAATTCCGCGGACCGTTCCTTCGGCACCATGGAGGCGAAGAGCGACCGGCTGAGCCCCTGGGTGCCGCCCTGCACGACTCCGACCATCCCCGCCAGAATCCAGAAATGCGCCGCCCGGGTCATGAAAACCCCGCCGATCGTGATGCCGATGTACGCGGCGAGGCCGGCCAGGATGGCGGCCTTGGCCCCGATCCGGGCGGCGATGCGGCCGAATGCCAGAGAGCACGGGATGCCGACGAACTGGGTCAGCAGCAGCGCGCCGATGAGGTCGAGCGTGCCGATGCCGATCTCATCCCCGTAGGCGGTCGCCATCTTGATGATGGTTCCTATCCCATCATTGTAGAACCAGAACGCCAGGATGAACAGAAACAGGGGCCGGTAGGCGCGGATCCGCGAAAACGTCGACCGCAGCCGTCCGACGGACAGCCGGACCGGGTTCAGGCCCCGCAGACGCCGGTTTTCGCCGCCGATTTCGGGAACGCGCCTGAACAGGGGAATCGAGAACACGCCCCACCAGAGCCCCACGGTCAGGAAAGAAAGCCGCATCCCGGTGAGCGGCACCGCCTCGCCACCGCCGGGCGGGACGGTTTTCGGCAGAAACCAGATCATGAGAATGTTCAGGCCGAGGAGGAGGCCGCCTCCCAGATAGCCCAGGGCGTACCCGCGCATGGACACGGCGTCGATCCGGCCGGGCCCCGCGATATGGGGCAGCATGGCGTCATAGAACACCTCGCCCACGGCGAACCCGATCTCGGCGAGCGTGAAAAAAACCGCGACCTGAATCCAGTCTCCGAACCCCGTCGCCGCGAGCAGGGACGAGAACGCGATCCCGACCGCCGCGAACACGGCGAGAAACCGTTTCTTCGAGGAGCCGTAATCCGCTACCGGGCCGAGCAGAAGAGAGAGGACCGCGACCAGCAGCATGGCAAAGGAAGTTGTGTAACCCCACACGGAAGTGGCGAGATGCGTCCCGTGCCCTTCCAGGCCGGAGGCGCTCACGTTGCGGAAGTAGACGGGCAGCACGGCGGCCATCACCGTCGTGGCGAAAGCCGAATTGGCCCAGTCGTACAGGCACCAGGCGTTGATGATTTTTTGGGAGTCTCTGGAGATGGACAAGGCTGGACTTTCCCGCGGCCGCGGTCGGCGGCCGGCAGGCCTCCTGACCGGGCCGGTCTAGACCGCGTCCCGGATGAACTGAATCAGCCCGGCGGCGGCGCGCCGGTATCCGGTTTTCCTGGGCGTGACCAGGGCGAGCGCCATGTCCTCGCCCCAGGCGCTGAAATAATGGAAGGACAGGACGCGGCCTCCGGACCCGAACAACGCGGCCTCCCGGACGGGATCGGTCTCCCCGAACAGGCGCATGGCGGGGATGAGCGCCTGGGCGAACTGGAGCAGGTCGTCCTCGCGGTACGCGGGGGAGACGCCGTGTGCCGCCAGGGGCAGGCCCTCGGACGAGAAGAGGATGGCGGCTTCCCAGCGCTCCCCTTCCCGGAATCGGTCCATGGCCGCTTCGATGCGGGCCTGCAATGGAACGCCGCCGCCTTCCGCGCCCGCGGCCTGCGCCTCTTCCCCGCTCACGCGCGCATCCTCTGCGTGCCTTCGAGCTGGGACTGCACGTGCCCCACCACTTTCTTGATCACGGCCTTGAGCGTCGGAAACACGCCCTCTCCGGTCGTCGCGACCGCCTCGAAGCAGGGCACGCCGAAGAAATTCAGTTTCGTTTCCATTTCGGCGATGGACTCCGCGTCCGGCACGTCACGCTTGTTGTACTGCAGCACCCAGGGGAAATTCTCCAGCGTTTTGCCCCCGGCGATCAGGTGCTTTTCGAGGTCGAGCAGCGTCTCCAGGTTGGCGTCCATCATATCCCTGCGGGAGTCGGCCACGAAGACGATGCCGTCGACGCCGTTGAGAACGACACGCCGGGTCTGGGCGTACTGGATCTGGCCGGGCACGGTGTAGAGGTTGAATTTGGGCTTCTTGCCGTCGATGTTCCCGACCTCGAGCTGCAGAAAATCGAAGAAAATGGTGCGGTCCTCATTCGTCTTCAGCATGACCATGTCGCCCTTGAGCGCGGGGTCGATGCGCGAGTGGATATACCGCAGGTTCTCCGTCTTCCCCGACATGCCCGCGCCGTAGTAGACGATTTTCAGGTGAATTTCCTTCAATGCCCAGTGGATGAACATGAACGGATCCTTTCTGGTACGCGAAAAACCCGGCCGCGGAGCCCCCCCGGGCGCCGGAACCGGCAATCAGGGCCGGCCGTCGGTGAGCGACCGGTCGAGCTCCTCCCCGAGAAGCGTTTCGAAATTGCGGTCGAACATTTTACCGAGGTCCTGTTCGGGCGCGGTCCGCTCCGACAGTACGGGAACCAGCTGTTCCACGGTGCGCCTGGTGAACAACCGGATCATGCCAACGGCAGTGCCGGACTCGAACACGACCGCGAGATGAAAATCCTGCGTCACGGAGCAGACGAACAGGTTCCGCCGCTCGCCCTCGTGGAGCACCATGCGGAACCTCGCGGATTCGCCGAGCAGGCGCGCGATTTCATTGGACGCCGAATAGCTGCCCGCGGCCAGCGCAGCCAGCCCCTCGAGCCGGGTGTCCTTCCAGCCCTCGCCGATTTTCTGTGCGAGTATCCGGCCTGAGCCGTCGACGAGCAGAACGGCCATGAGCCGCAGCTTGGCCGCCAGCTCGGCCAGGCAGGAGAAGATCCGGTCGAACTGCTGCTTGCTGAGAATCGTGTCCAGGGCGCCGGCGCCCGCATTTTCATTCATGGCCGTTTCCTCACTGCCCGGTGGAGAGACGTTCGATGAGCGGGCCGGGAAGCCCGGCCTCCCGCATTCTGGCCTGCACCGCGGCGATATCATAGGATTCGCGTTTCAGCGTGAACACATCGTCCGAAAGCACGCCGTAAGCGGCCCGGGGATCGCCGTCGCGCGGCTGGCCGACACTGCCGACATTGACCAGATACTTGCGGCCCGGCTGAAAGCGGATCTCGTCCGCAGGCCGCATGAGGATGTCGTGCTCGGGATCCAGCTCGAAGGCCACCGGCGCATGGGAGTGCCCGACGAAGCATACCGGAACCGTCAGGGCCTCCAGGTTGTCCGCGATCTCGTCCTCGGAGAACAGATAATGCCATTTGGCGGGGAAATTCGGAGTGGCGTGCACGGCCAGGAAAGCGTCGTCCACCGCCACCAGCGGCAGAGACGAGAGGGCGCTGATCCATCGGGGTTCGATCCGCGTCCGGGTCCACTCGACGGCCGTACGGGCGTGCATGTTGAAGGGCTCGATCGGCGTCAGGCCGGCCACACCGTGGTCGTGGTTGCCGGCCACGGTGAACGCGGCGGAATTCAGGACGGTTTCGACGCAGGCATTCGGATCGGGTCCGTACCCGACCAGGTCCCCAAGGCACACGATACGCTCCACTTTTTCCCTTTCGAGCGCGGACAGGACTGCGGTCAACGCCTCGAAATTGGAATGGATGTCAGATATGATACCTGTCTTCACGCAAGTACCCCGGCCGGAATAGTTGCAAAAAACGGACCATCGAAAGATAACGCCTTCTTTTTATTAAATTTCCGGCCAATCCGTTTCATTTTGCATTCTGTGCCGCAATCTCAATAAGGATAAATAATTACATAAGATCGACGGGATCCGTGTCCAATGCCAGTCGAACTTTCCTGTCGAAGGCCGTTTTTTGAAAATCGGACAGCGCCTTCTTGAGTGCCGCCCTCAGGCGGCCCGCGGACGGGTCCGTGCTTTTGGACTGCCTGAATATAATCTGGTACCGGTACTCATTTTTCAGTCTGGCCAAAGGCGCCGCGGCCGGTCCGAGAATCTCGTACGCGGACGTTTTCGGTATCCTTTCAAGAAAACGGAAAGCCGCCTTCTCCGTTATCTCCGAATCCGTCCCCTTGAACACAGCCAGTATGATTCGTCCGAACGGCGGGTATCCCAGCTCGCCGCGCTGGGCCATCTCCCATTCATAGAAGGATTTGAAATCGTGACGGGTCGCGAATCCGATCACCGGGTGGTCGGGAGAGAGCGTCTGAATGACGACTTCTCCGGGCTTGTCCCGCCTGCCCGGACGGCCCGCGGCCTGCGTGAGCAGCTGAAAAGTCCTTTCCGCCGAGCGGAAATCCGGCATATGAAGCCCGGTATCCGCGGAGATCACGCCGACCAGAGTGACGCCTGGAAAATCGTGCCCCTTGGCGACGATCTGGGTGCCGAGCAGAATGTCGCCCTTCCGGCCCTCGAAATCCATGATCGCCCGGGTGTGCGCGCCCTTGCGCCGCATGGTGTCCATGTCCATGCGGATCAGCCGGGCCTCGGGGAACAACCGCCGGATCTCCTCCTCGATGCGCTGCGTTCCCGTGCCGCGGAACTGGAGGGCCGTGCCCCCGCATCCGGGACAGGCGTCCGGGGGCTGTTTCTGGTATCCGCAGTAATGGCATTTCATCCTGCGCTCGCTTCTGTGGAACGTCAGGCTGATCTCGCAATGCGGGCAGGCTTCGACGAGACCGCAGGCCGCGCAACGGATGTACGAAGAATAGCCCCGCCGGTTCTGAAGGAGAATGACCTGTTCGCCCGCTGACACGCGCCGCTCCACCGCTTCGAGCAGGGCGGGCGTGAAAATCAGGCTCTTCGTCCCCGGCTTCGCCTCCTTCATGTCCGCCAGGGAAACAGCCGGCATGGGGACGCGGTCGATGCGCTCCGGGAGTTCGAGAAGCCGGTATTTCCCGGACACGGCATTGGCGTACGATTCCAGGCTGGGCGTGGCCGATCCCAGCACGACGGTGCATCCGGTCATCCGGCCGCGGACCAGAGCGGTGTCGCGGCCGTGGTAGCGGGGCGAAGGTTCGTTCTGTTTATAGGAGGGCTCGTGCTCCTCGTCCACGACAATCAGGCCGAGGTTGCGGAGCGGCGCGAACACCGCGGACCTGGGGCCCAGAGCGATGCGGCTTTTCCCCTCGCGGATCCGGCGCCAGGCGTCGTAACGCTCGCCCCTGGACTGCCGGCTGTGCAGGACCGTAACGCTGTCTCCGAACGCGGCCCGGAACCGCCGGACCGCCAGGGGCGTCAGGCCGATCTCTGGAATGAGCACCAGGGCGTCTCTCCCCTGCCCCAGGCAATGGCGGATCGCCTCAATATAGACCTGAGTTTTCCCACTTCCGGTGACGCCGTGCAGGAGCACGGCATGGAACGCGCTGCTGTCCAGATCGCCCCGTATCGCTGCAGCGGCCGCGGCCTGGGCGTCCGTGAGCCGAACCTGCGAGGCTCCGGCCTCCGCCTGCGATGCTTCCTCCGAGTCGCGGAACACCTCCTCTTCCCAGACTTCGATCCAGCCGGCTTTTACCATCCGGGCCAGCACCTGGCTGTCCACTTCCATGTCCGCCGGCCGGAGTTCGCCGCCTGCCTCCCGGAGCTGATCGAGCGCCGCGGCCTGCCTGGGCGAGCGTTTCTTAACGGCGGCCCACTCGGTCTCCGAGGGCTCCAGCCGGAGCGTCACCCATTTCTCGGTCTTGACCGTCACGCCCGGCGTTTCGAGGCTGTACTCAAGCCGGACGAGCCCTTCGGACGCGAGCCGGTTCAGAGTGTAGCGTATTCCTTTCACGCCTGTCTTCTTCTCCAGCTCCCGAACCGTCGCTCGCTTTCCGGCGGTCAGGCAGTCGAGCACCCGCTGTTCCGGGTCCGTGAGCGGCCTGGGGCCCTCGGCCGCGTCCGTGCGCTCCGCGCAGAGCTGAGAGGCGCCGGTCAGGCCGGGCGGAAGCGCGGACCTGAGGGTTTCGCCCCACGAGGCGAAATAGTAATCCGCCACCCAGGCCGTCAACGCGAGCATGTCCTCCGAAAACACGGGTTCCGCGTCCAGCACGTCCTCGACCGGTTTCACATCCGGCACGGACGTCCGGTCGGACAGGGAGACGGCGAAGCCGACCGCTTTCCGCCGGCCGAACGGGACCAGCACGCGGTGCCCGGGCCTGAGTTCTTTGCGGAAACGTTCGGGAACGGCGTATGTGAGGGGCATCGGCGGGGGGAATGGGAACACCACGTCGACAAAGCGATTTTCCTGTGCCGCGGTCATGATGCTCAATATACAAAGGGAGAGAGTCAAATGCAAAATAACACCGGGGATCGGGCGATCGGAACCATTGCCGAACGGCGCGGCCGGGCCGGGATCAGCAACCGTCAATCGCCCATGATCGATGCCCCGGCTCTCTAATTTTCATTTGCATATGGGCTTATTTTATTGTAAATTTTGAGATTGGATTTATATCAAACTGACTCGGAGCAGCCATCGCGTGAAAAAAACCGCTCTCTTGATCCTGCTTGCCGGTCTGATCGCTGCCGGATGCGCCGGCCCCCGGAAGTTTGCCGAATCCGGGCCCGCCCCTGATCAAAACAGCCGTGAACCGGATCCCAGGGCAGTGGATCTGTTCATCGACGGCGTCATCCATGACGCGCTGGGCAATACTGCCGCGGCCCTGCTTTCGTACAACGAGGCCCTGCTGTACGACTGGAAATCGCCCGCGCTGAACCGCAGCATCGGCCGGAATTATCTGTGGCTGGGCCGTGAGGAGAGCGCCTTTCTCATGCTGAAGCGCGCCGTGACGCTCGACCCGAAAGACGTCGAGTCCCGCAGTCTCATCGCCCGCCTCCTTCTCCAGAAGGGCAACCTGCCCGAAGCCGAGAAGGAGTACAGGCAGATTATCCGCCTCGACTCCACTTCCATCGAGGCGTACTCCCAGCTCGCCGTCATCCACCTGCGTAAAAACGAGCCCGTGAAAGCCGCGGACATGTACCGCAAACTGCTGGCGCACGCGGTCGAATTCGATGCGCGCATGTACTGGGGGCTCGCGGACCTGTACATCAACCAGAACCGCTTTCTCGAGGCCGATTCCGTCTTCCGCCGCCTCCTGCTCATCGATTCGACCGAAGCGTCCGGATACCTCGGGCTCGGCACGGTGCGGGAAGCGGCCGGGGACACGGCCGGCGCCGAGGGCTTCTACCGGAAAGCGCTGGATTTCGACCCGGACCTGAAGGATGCGCGCGAACGGCTCGGCGGACTGTACGCGGCAAGCGGCCGCACCGATCTCGCACTGGATTTGAACCGCGAGGCCGTGAGCCGCGATTCCTCCGACCTGGGCGCATGGCTGTCCATCGGCGACCTGCACCGGGAGCGCGGCGATACGGCGCTGGCCTTCGAGACGTATCGGTCCGCGGCCGCGCGGTTTCCGGATGCCTGGCAGCCCGGCTTGAACATCGGCCGCCTCCTGCTGGACGCGGGCCGGAACCGTGAAGCGTTCGGGGAATTCTCGAAAGTCGTCGGGATGTCGCAGGACAATTATCTCGGCCACC
Source organism: uncultured bacterium (assembly GCA_964577095.1). GTDB lineage: Bacteria > Zhuqueibacterota > QNDG01 > QNDG01 > DTFT01 > JAFGAX01. The sequence continues at coordinate 14,820 of CAZNXX010000044.1, forward strand.
TTCTCGGCGGCGTGGCCCTGCTCCAGATGGACAGCGTCTCCGCGTCCATCCCCTGGTTCGAGCGGGCGCTCGGAATCAACGCGGACGAGCCGATGGCGAATTTCTATCTCGGCAGCGCCTATCTCCAGATCGAGCGGCCTCAGGAGGCGGTCCCCTTCCTGAGCCGGGCCCTCCAGGGCCGCCCGGACTGGGTCGGCGCCATGTCCTCGCTCGCCGGCGCGTACGAGAGCCTGAAATCCTTCGACCTGGCGGACACCCTGTACACGAGGGCGCTCCGCCTGGAACCGGAAAATGCCACGGTGCTGAACAATTACGCGTACAGCCTCACGGAAAGGGGCATCCGGCTGGACGAGGCTCTGGAGATGTCGCGGAAAGCGATCGCGAAAGAGCCCGAGAACGGCGCATTTCTGGACACCATGGGATGGATTTTCTACCGTCTGGGCGAAGCGGAAAAAGCCCTGCCGTTCATCGAACGGGCCTACGGCATGAGAAACGACAGCCCCGAGGTCATCGAGCATCTCGGGGACGTGTACGACAAACTCGGCAGAAAAGAGGACGCGGTCCGGATGTGGGAGAAGGCGCTCGAATTCCGCAAGGGAAACCAGGGCCTGCGGAAAAAGCTCGGCCGGGGCCCCGAAGGAACGCCGTGACCCGGAAAAACGCCTCGGCCCGCGGTCTCGCGGTTTTATGCGGCGCGGCATGCGTCTGGATGCTTTCCGGATGCGCGGGCTCCCTGACCGGCCGCAGGTCCGCGCCGCCCATGGCGCCGGACGATCTCCTGGCCCTCGTTCGGAAGCACGCGGAGCGGCTCGAAACGTTTCAGGGCCGCGGCTGGTTCACCGTTTTTTCGGACCAGGGGTCCTTCCGGGGCGAGATCCGGATCGCCGCGCGTCCGCCCGATTCCATCTGGATCAAGCTCGAAGGTCCGCTGGGCATAGACCTGGTGACCGCCAGTTTCGCGTCCGGCCGCGCCGTGTACTACAGCCCCTGGATGAAGGCGGACACTTCCGACTCGTCCGGCGCCCGCCGTTCCTTCGCCGGGCTCTTTCCCACGGGCCTGGATTCGCTGACCGTCATGTCCGCCCTGTTTGGACTGCCGGTGCCGCCCGCGGACGGGCCGGACTCGCTGCGGTCCATGACATCCGAAAAAGGCCGTTATGTCCTGCGCGTGGGGCCGGACCAGTCTCTCTGGGTGGAAACAAAAGGGCCGGTCGTCCGGCGCTGGGAAAAAAGACAATCCTCCGGAGACGTCGCCTGGGCCTATGAGGCGGATCAGTTTCACACCAGCGGCGGCGTTCGTCTGCCCAGACGGATCCGGTTCATCCAGGAAGCGTCCGGTCCGGGCACGGCCGGAGAAGTGGTGCTGTACTATGAACTCATCCAGACCAACCAGCCTCTGAAAAAAGGGTGGTGCGATGTCCGACTCCCGAAAAACGCGGAAAGCCGCCCGCTCTGACCGGGACAGCAGGAGACCCCGGACCCTGTCCGGCGCCGTCTCCGTGGTTGTCCCCCTGTACAATGAGCGGGAATCCCTTCCCGAACTGCACCGCGAGATCCGGCAGGCCTGCCGGGCGGCCGGCCTGCGTTTCGAAGCGGTTTACGTCGACGACGGCTCCACGGACGGATCGTTCGAGGCCCTCCGGGAACTGAGACGGACCGACCGCTCCGTCCGGATCATCCAGTTGCGGAAAAATTTCGGAAAATCCGAGGCACTGGCCGCGGGCTTCGAGGCGGCCTCGGGCGATTTCGTGGTCACGCTGGACGCGGACCTGCAGGACGACCCGTCCGAAATTCCGGCGCTCATCGCGAAACTCGAAGAGGGCTGGGACCTCGTTTCGGGATGGAAAAAATCCAGGAAGGACCCGATCTCGAAGCGGTGGCCTTCCAAGTTCTTCAACCGGACGACCTCGCTTCTGGTGGGACTCAAACTCCACGACTACAACTGCGGCCTCAAGGCCTACCGCGCCGAGGTTGTCAAGACCGTCAAGGTGTACGGCGAGCTCCACCGCTACATTCCCGCCCTGGCGAAATGGGAGGGCTTCCGGGTGACCGAACAGGCCGTGCACCACCGGCCGCGGCGGTACGGGAAAACCAAGTTCGGCATGTCGCGCTTCCTCAACGGCATGCTGGACCTGATCACCGTGGTCTTTCTCGGCAAGTACACCCGCCGGCCGCTCCACCTGTTCGGGAGCATGGGAATGATCCTGACCCTCGCCGGCGCGGGCATCACGGCCACCCTCGTGGTCCTGCGGATCACGGGCTCGCTCTTTCTGAGCAAGCGGCCCCTCTTTTTTCTCGGTATCATGCTGCTCATCATCGGCATCCAGTTCGTTTCCATCGGACTGCTCGGCGAGATGATCACGCGTTCGAACGCCTCGGACCGGCGGAACACGGTGCGCCGGTCGATCGGATTCTGACCGCATGCGCATCGTGCTGGTGGGATCGGCCTGGCCCCTGCGGGGCGGCATCGCGCATTACACCGCCCTCCTGTGCCGCAGCCTCGAAAGCCGCGGCCACACCGTGAGCGTGCTGTCCTTCCGCAGGCAATATCCGTCCTTTCTCTTTCCCGGGAAAACCCAGAAAGACGAGGGGCACGAGATGATCCGCGTGCCGTCCCGGCCGATTCTGGACTCGATCAATCCCATGACCTGGATTCAGGCGATTTTCTGGATGAAATCGCTCCGGCCCGACGCCGTGGTCTTCAAGTATTGGATGCCCTTTTTCGCGCCGTGCTACGCCGTACTGGCGTTCGGCGTGCGTCGATTCCTCAAGATTCCCGCAATCTTTCTCTGCGACAACATTGTGCCGCACGAACCATCGCGTCTCGACGCCCGCCTGACCCGTCTCGCGGTCGCCTCGCCGGACGCGTTCATCGTGCAGTCCGCTTCGGTGCGCCAGGACCTGCTCCGCTTCCGGCCGGAGGCGGTGTTCCGCGAGTCGCCCCATCCCGTGTACGACATCTTCTCCCCGCCCCTGCCGAAGTCCGAGGCCCGCACCCGGCTCGGGTTGGAGGAGAGCCGGATCATCCTCTTCTTCGGATACATCCGGGCCTACAAGGGCCTGCGCACCCTCATCGAGGCCATGCCCGAGATTCTGCGCGAAAGCCGCGTCCATCTCGTCGTGTGCGGCGAGTTCTACGAGGGCCGGCAGGAAACCGTGGACCTCATCCACCATCTCGGGCTCCAGCACAAGATCTCCCTGTTCGACGAATTCATACCGAACGAGAAGGTGGCGGACTTTTTCTGCGCCGCGGACACCGTGGTCCTGCCGTACGTGTCGGCCACTCAGAGCGGCATCGTGCAGATCGCGTACAACTACGACCGGCCGGTGATCGCCACGGCCGTGGGCGGGCTTCCGGAAGTCGTGCTGGACGGAAAGACGGGATACCTGGTGCCGCCGCAGGACCCGGCGAGCCTGGCCAGGGCCGTCCTCCGGTTCTACTCCGGTCCGGCGGACCGATTCCGTTCCGCCATCCGGAAGGAGAAGCTGAAATATTCCTGGGACCGCATGGCGGAGGCCGTGGAGGCGCTGGCTTCGCTGAAAAAATCATCTCCGATTGAAGACCGGAAGCCCTTGGGCCGGAAGTCCACGCCGGCGGATTAACGATATTCGATTTTCGATCCAGAAGACAGTCAACAGCGATATGCGGTAGCCGCGGGCTTCAGCCCGCGCCATGCTGGGCGGATTGTTGGCCCCCTATAAAACGCGGCATGATGGCCGCGGCATCATCTCCCCCGCCCCTGGATTCCCGCTTAAAGAACGCGGGAATGACATGGCTTTCAACACGGAACCCGGGACTTGAAACTCGAATCATTTTTTTACCCTTGAACTTTGAATGATGACTTTATCCTCCCAACCCGAAACCCGGAACCCGGAACCCGGAACCCGTGAAAAGACGGTTCTCGTGGTGACCTACTACTTCCCCCCCTCCGGCGGTGCGGGAGTACAGCGCGCGTTGAAGTTCGTCAAATACCTGCGTGACTTCGGATGGGAACCCGTGGTTCTGACCGTCCGCGAGGACGCGGATTTCCCGGTGCGCGACGAATCCCTGCTCGCCGAGGTGCCGGCCGGCGTCGAGGTCGTGCGAACCGGCATTTTCGAACCCTACAGCCTGTACCGGAAATGGACGGGCAAGGCGGAAACTGCGGCCATTGACATCGAGACCAACACCGGCTCACAACGTCCGGGAGTTCGGGAACGATTCGCCGACTTGATCCGCTCCTCTTTTTTTATACCGGACGCCCGTTGTTTCTGGAAGCCGTCGGCCCTGGCCGCGGCCGAAGGAATCCTGAAACGCCGCAAAGTGGACGCGATCGTCTCCACCGCGCCGCCCTACACCTGCCACCTGATCGCCGAATCCATTCACCGCAGGCACAACATCCCCTGGGTCGCGGATTTCAGGGACTCCTGGGTCGGGTGGCTCTCCGCGCCGGACCGGTGGTGGCTTCCGGACCGCGTGGACCGGGCGCTGGAAAGCAAGGTGCTCCGGAACGCGGACCGGATCCTGGCCGTGTCCGAGGGTGTCCGCTCCGACCTGTTTTCCCGTAACCCGGACGTCCCGGCCGGTAAATGGAAAATACTGACGAACGGCTTCGACGCGGCGGATTTCTCCGGGCTGGACCCGAAACCGGTCGCGGACCGGTTCGTGATCACTTACACGGGCTCCCTGTACGGCAAGAGGGATCCTTCCGCCCTTCTGCGGGCTTGCCGCTCGCTCGCTGAACGCAGGCCGGACCTGGCGGAAAAACTCCTCATCCGTTTCATCGGCAGGGTGGATGCTTCGACGCTGGACGCCTTCAGGACGCTGGGACGGATGTTCGAGCATGTGCCGTACGTGCCTCACGGCGAAAGCCTGAAAGCGCTTCTGGAATCCTCAGCCCTGCTTCTGGTAATCGACACAGCCGCGGCCGCGGGCACCATTGTCACGGGCAAAGTGTACGAGTACCTCGGCGCGGGACGGCCCATACTCGCGCTCGCGCCGGAGGGTGACGCGGCCCGGCTGATCCGTTCGCTCGGGGCGGGCGCCGTGGTCGCGCCGGACGACCCATCCGGCGTGGAAAGGATTCTTGAAGAATGGATAACGGCCTGGCAGGCAAACGGCCCGATCCCCCGGCCATCCGCCGACGCCGTGCGGCAGTTCGAGCGCAAGACCCTGACCGGGGAGTTGGCTGGTGTTCTGGACGAAACGGTCCTGCAGTCCATGAAATAAATGCTGTCGTCCCCGAATTTCTCTGTCGGGGACCCCGGAGCGGTTATAATGGATGATTCCGAGGCCGCGCCTTTCCGCGCCGCTCCCTGAGCGAAGTCGAAGGGAGCGGCGGATGATGCACATCGTTCCCGTACGGGTTTTAAAACACTAAACAGGGGACCCCGAATGTCCAAGCATAAAAAAGAAAAGCGCCACATCCAGGACGCGCCGCGTCCGTCCGCGAAGAAATCCTTCTCCCTGCCCCTTTGGGAAAGCCATCCCTACTGGTTCACGGCCGCGGCCCTGACGCTGCTGTTCCTGGCCCTGTTCCGCTTCCATGCGCCCCTGCCCCCGGATACAGTCGCCTCCTACAGCTTCCGTCCCTTCGTGGACGATTGCGTCGAGCGCGGTGTTTATCCGCTGTGGAACCCCCACATCTTCTGCGGCATGCCTTTCTTCGCGAGCCTTTCCGCGCTCTGGGTGGACCCGGTCAATGACGCCGTCCTGCTGATGACCGGAGCCCTGAACTGGGTGTTCCGGTTCTCCAGCCTCATCGAGGTCCAGCGTGCGGCCATGATGCTGCTGAACCACGTTCTGCTCGGATTCTTCACCTTCCTTTTTCTCAGGCGGAGAAATCTGTCAAAAGAGGCCTCCATTCTCGGGTGCCTGGCCATGGCCCTCATGCCCCAGGTGATCGG
>CAZNXX010000045.1:0-2130 GCA_964577095.1 uncultured bacterium
TGCTGACCCGAGTGCTGCTGCATGTGGTCGAAGCGGCGTTCCCAGTCCAGAACCCCGCGCACCCTGTCCCCGGGCTTCAACGAGGCGCCTTCGACGACATGGACAACACGGCCGTCCGATTCGGTCACGGACCCGACCCTGAGCCCGTTCAGTGTCCCTTGGTCGCAGGGCTGGCCGCCGCCTTCAGGGTAAAAACAGGTTTGATCAAGCACAACGCCCTGACCTTGCGGCAGGGCGTTGATTTCGACGACAACCGCGTCGAATTCTTTCAGGAAAGGATCGGATTCGAACCTTCGGATCGTGTCAGCGGACATGGGCCTCCAGGAATTTCACGGTTTCAGCGGGGGGCTTGAACCCGGTGAAACGGCCGAGTTCCTTTCCGTCGGCAGAGAGCGCGATGACCGTCGGCATGCCCACGATTCGGTATTTCTTCTGAAGGGCCTTCACCGCTTCGGTGTTCCGGGTCATGTCCAGCCGGAGCGGAACGTAGGATTTCAGGGCCGCGAGTACCGTTGCATCAGGCCACGTTTTCTCGTCCAGTTCGTGACAGGCGGCGCACCAGTCCGCAGCGAAGTCCACGAGAACAGGCACACCCAAGTATTTGGCCAATACGAATGCCGGGTCCTCTGAATCGAGCCATTCCGGGCCGGCAATCGTTTTGACCGCAGTCCCTGAACCGGAGGCAGGCGCTGAATCCGCTCTTGTGCCCGTGATCGCGTTGAACAGCACGCCCGCGCCGAGGAGCACGAGCAGAACGGCAATTGCCTTGAGCAATTTACTGCGCGGCGGGTCGGTCTTCTCGGTGGCCGTGAAAGCGCCCAGAAAAGTGCCGAGCACCACGAGATACACGGCCCAGAGGCAGGCGTACACGAAGGGGGAGAGAATCGGTTTGACGAACACAACGGCCAGAGTGACGAGCAGAATGCCGAATCCCCTCTCGATCAACTCCATCCAGAGCCCGGATTTCGGGAGGGCCTTCAGTGCGCCTGAGAAGGTTCCGATCAGGACGAAGAGCACGCCGAGGCCCCAGGCGAAGGAGAAGAGCAGGCCGAATCCCATCAGCAAAGAGCCCTTTTTCGCCACCCAGGCCAGTATGACAACGAGCAGGGGGCTGATGCAGGGAGACACGATGAGGCCCGAGACGATGCCCGTGAGAAACGCGCCGAGAAAGCCCCTTTTCTTTTTACCGCGGAGTTTTGACGCGACCGAGGGCGGCATCTGCATGGTGAACGCGCCCAGCATGGAGAGGCCCATGGCGAGAAAGAGCGCGGCGATGAACACCGTCACCACAGGATGGTTCATGAAGGAACCGAAAAGGGATCCGGTTTTCGCCGCGATCATTCCCAGGGACGCGAAGGTCAGGGAGATGCCGAACACGTAGAACAGGGAAAGGATGAATCCGCTCCACCTGCGGCCGCCGGCGGCCTGCGCGCCGATCACGGCCATGGTGATCGGTATCATGGGATACACGCAGGGCGTGAATGATGTCAGGAGTCCGCCGAGGAACACGAGTAGAAGCGCTGTCCACGAACCCTTTTCGAGCGCGTCCGCCACGCGGCCGGCTATGTCCTTTTTTTCTTCGCCCTGTGCCGGGGTTACGGACTCTGTTGAGTCGGAAACCGTCAGCTTCGCCTCGGTCCTTATGTCCTCGGGGGGAAAGCAGACCCCCTGGGTTTCGCCGCATTGCTGAATCGTCACCACAGCCGAAATCGTCCGCTCGCCCGCGGACGCGTCCGGAAGAACTTTCAGGGGAATCTCAACGCGGACAAGGCCCTTGTACACCTTGCCGAACTTGTCCGGCACGCCTTCAGGGTATTTCGGAGCGGAGAACACGACGTCCTGAACGGAATCCGTTGTCACAGAAAAAAGGCCGTCTCCCGGGGCGGTGACGTGGTATCCCTCGGAGAGGGAGACCTCCACGATCGCCTTGCCGTTTCCGTCCGGGGGAATGGAGGACGGTTCAACGGTCATGCGGACCACGTACGCGCCCTGGCTGAAGGCGGCGGTGGTCCAGAAAAGAGCGGGTAGGATGAATCGGATTGGGCGGAAATGCATGGGGGCCTCTTCAATTGAATGGAGATTGCCACGCCCCGCACCGGACTCGGTCCGGTGCGGGGCTCGCAATGACAT
>CAZNXX010000045.1:2230-5479 GCA_964577095.1 uncultured bacterium
AATGCAAATCCCATAGAGCCGAGATTGCTTCGGCCCGCGGAGCGGGCCTCGCAATGACATCAATACTCCGCCCCGAACGAGAAATAGTGAACAGGCGAACCGTACACGCTCGTGAAGTCCGTGGCCTTGGCGTAATCGTACCGCAGAATAAAATACCCCAGGTTCATCCGCACGCCGAAGCCGACGCCGCCCTTGAGGTCATTGAGCTTCGGCAGAGTGAAGTCTCCGTCCGCGAAGGGTTTCCAGGCTTTGTCATTGTCCCAGGCGGAGCCCACGTCCATGAAAAGCGCGCCGCGTATGTTCTGGAACCCGATGGGAAGCGGCCATCCGAGAATGAGGTACTGTACGAGCGGGAAGCGGAATTCCAGATTGGTCAGCATGAAACGCGTGCCGATCATGTCGTAGTACAAAGTGCCCCGCAGGGGCGTCTCGAAGGAGGAGAAGTAGAAATTGTCCGTGTTCGAATCGCCCCAGGGAATGTCCTGGTCCTCCCGGTAATCGTAGTTGATCCAGTCGGACATGCCGCCGAGAAGGAAACGCTGGGGATTGGCGCCGCCCGACACGCCGCCGGCGAGCCGGAGCGCGAACGCGTAGTTCCGGTTGATCATGAAATAGCGTCGCATGTCGGCCTTGGCCGTCCAGAAGTCGAGGCCCTGACGGTTGCTGACAGAGGGGCTGTACGAGAGCGAATACCGGCTCCGGCCCTCGCTCATCGGGCCGGTGGAGCCGTATATGGCCGTGTCCGTGGTATAACCCGCGTTCAGCATGAGCAGGCGCTTCCGGGAGATCTGCCCCATCTCCTTCGGAGTGAATGTGTAGTAATAGAGATAGTAGTTTTCGTCGAGCCCCACCAGGTCGCGGCTGATCTCGAGCCCGGTGATTCCGAAATCCACCCTGCGGTACCGGTCGAAGGGGCGCGACGTGAACAGGCTCATGCCGTAGTAGCGGTCGCGGAGATATCCGAAATAATAGTACCCCTGGTCGAGAAACCAGGTATAGTACCGGTAGGAGAAGTGAAAAACCGACATGCCCACGTCCACGCGGCGGGGCAGATAGGAATAGGCGAGCTGAAAGTTGGAGTTTTTCAGGTTGTAGAAAAGATCGGTGTACAGGTCGAACTGATGGTTTCCGAGAATGTCGCTGAAACGGACGAAGGTTGAGCCCTGAAGGCCCCAGAACTGACTGTAGCCAGCCCCCCCGGATACCACGTCGGGGCTGAAACGGATTTTATACTTGTGGGTTTTATATTCGCCCAGGCTGTCTTTGTACTGGGTCGAATCGAGAAACGCGCTTTGGCGTTCACGGCCCTGGGCCTGCCCTTTTCTGGGCCGGTCCGTGAACACATAGTTCCGGACATCGAGCCCTGGCGGCATGTCGCCCGCCGCGGCGCTGTCCGCGGCCGCTGTCCGGACCGCGGTTTCACGGGGCTGCTCGGACACGAAAAGCGTCTTTTTCGGCTCGACGGAGCCCCGGCCCACGTCCATCGGGTTGGTCATGAGGTAGATGTCATAACCGCCGTTGTCGAAAGCGGAGAAAGCCAGCCTGGAGCCTTCACGCGACCAGGACAGGTGAATGACGCCGGACACCAGATTGGTGAGCGCGTGAACCGTGTCCGCTTCCGTGTCGAGCAGGTAGATGTTGTTGATGCCGCTGCGGTCCGAGATGAAGGCGATGTTCCGGCCATCCGGCGCCCAGGCCGGGCTTTTCTCGTCGGACCGGTCGGTCGTGAGCCTGCGGACGGCCCGGGATTTCAGGTCCAGCAGGTACAGGTCCGTGCGGCTGTAGTCGAAGCGCTGCATGGCGAAGCCGCCTCTGGGGGCCGCCAGGGAATCGCCGCGGTCCGACACGAACGCGATGCGTCCGCCGTCCGGTGAATACACGGGGTCCAGGTCGCTGAAAATGTCATCCGTGAGTTTTTCAACGCTTCCGTCCGCGATCGTCAGTTCGTACAGGTCGGAGCGGCCGTCGCGTATGCCCATGAACGCGATGCGCTTTCCGTCCGGGGACCAGTCCGGCGAAAATACGCCGTCCAGGTCCAGGCGGAAGGAGGTGGATACGGTCTTCGACTTCACGTCGAAGAGATACAGGGCGTCTTTTCCGCTGGATTTCGCGGCGAAAACGAGTTTTTCGCCGTCCGGGGACCATTTCATCCCGGGCCGCATCCAGTGCATCTGCTCGAACAGGTCGGACCGTTCGCCCTGCACGAGTTTGCCGAGGTCCTTGCCGTCAACCGTGTTCAGGACATGGATGTCCGTGAATCCCGAACGGTCGGTGAGATAGGCGATCTTGTCGCCCTTCGGGGAGAGGGCGGGCGCCGAATTCATGAAATGCCGGTTCTTCTCGTGATCGGTGAGGCGGCGGGCCACGTCGGCCGGTTCGTTCCGGTCCTGAATGTCCGGCCAGTAGCTCTGATGCAGGTACCGGTGCCAGCGTTTGGACAGCTCTTCTGTGCTGAGCCCGATGGACTGCTTGAGCGCCTTGTCGAGGTCCTTGGTCATGCGCACCTTGTGCACGATTTCGCCGATCTTGGGGTCCCCGTATTTCAGCGCGAGGTACCGGTATAGCGACTGCCCGCCCTTGTAGACGATGTACCCGCCGACCATGGCCTCGATGGGCGGCGTGTAGTCGTACAGCGTGGCGTCCCGCATGTACATGTCGCTTTCCGTGTCCCAGCCGAGGCTCTGGTATTCCGCGAGCCCTTCCATGAACCAGAGCGGCAGATTCGAGGTCATCACGCCCGTGAGTATGGATCCCGATTGGCCGCCGTAAAACGTCTGGAACATCACCGCGTGCGTGAGCTCGTGGTGGATGACGTGCCGGAACTCCTCGTAACTGCCCTGGAAGGGGATGACCACGCGGTCCTTGAACACCTCGGTGAATCCCCCGACGGACTCTTCGAGCAGTTCGTTGATGACGTTTGTCGACTGAAAGTCGTTGTGGCTGTTGTACACCACGATGGGGATGCGGGCGCTCATGGAGAAACGGATGGTGTTCTGGAGCTGGACATAGCTCGTCTCTGCCACATCGGCCGTGAACTCGGCGAGTTGCCGGTTGTTCCGGTAATAGTAGACGTCGAAATGACGGGATTGCAGGTATTCCCAGTCGTGCTTCTCGTACTGGACCTTGTTCTTCCCGAAATTCTGTCCGATGGCGTCGGCGCCGGGGAATGCCATTCCGGCGGCCAGGCAGGCGGCCAGACCGATCATCAGGTTCCGCAACTTTTTCATGCCGTTATGCTCCATTCTTCAA
>CAZNXX010000045.1:5579-19918 GCA_964577095.1 uncultured bacterium
CCGTTCAGTTGTCCGTGTCATCCGTCCATCTCAGAATGCGCCATTTTTCATCCCGGCATTTCCTGAACTCGAACAGGGCGCGACCCGAAAGCGTGACGTCGAAATCCTCGGCCACGAGCGTGAGGTCGAAACCCTTGCTGATGGAGGCGTCCGCCTCGCCTGAAGTTTCGCTGAGCGTGCTTCTCCATACCAGGTCCGCGATCTGAACGTGCCGCAGCAGCCGGCCGGTCGTCCTCAGGTCCACGTCCCGGCCCCAGGAAACGAACTGGCCGGAGGGACCCTCGCTCGGGTCGTAATAAACAAACTGAAAGGCGGTGTCGAGAAGGTCGCTGTACAGCAGGGAATCCCGGAAGGCGTAGGCCACCTTGAAATTCTGGAGCACGTCCGCCGGGGTTTTCTGCTCGGTGAGTATCAGGTCGGAGCCTTCCAGCGTATCGGTCAGCCTGGGCGCGAATGGGTTCCAGCAGGCCGAGGCCCACAGAGCCGCGGCTGCGGTCAGCAGCCGGAACGTCCGGAACAGGCGCCGCCCCTTCGCGATCATCGGGATTCAACCTCCGTCACGTATCCCAATATAACGACCGTCGGGCCGGTAAAGTTTCTCGCGCGGCCGCCCCTTCGTTGGGACCGGAATCCGGATCCAGCCCGGCCGGAAAAGCGCATCCTTTAACGGCAAAAGGCAGACGCGCGCATCTGCCTTTTGAACACCTCCCTGAAGCCTTTCCCTCTGAAAAATCACATGTTCCGTATGACGGCGTCCCCGAATTCCGAACACCGGACCTCTTTCGCGCCGTCCATGAGCCGGCTGAAATCGTAGGTCACGGTTCCGGAGGCGATGGCGCCGTCCATGCCCTTGAGTACCCGGTCGGCCGCTTCGGTCCACCCGAGGAAGCGGAGCATCATCTCTCCGGACAGGATGACGGATCCGGGATTGACCTTGTCCTGGTCCGCGTATTTCGGAGCCGTGCCGTGCGTGGCCTCGAAAATGGCGTGTCCGGAGTCGTAGTTGATGTTGCCGCCCGGCGCGATGCCGATGCCGCCGACCTGCGCGGCCAGCGCGTCCGAGAGGTAATCGCCGTTCAGGTTCAGGGTGGCGATCACGTCGAATTCAGAGGCTCGGGTGAGGGTCTGCTGAAAGCAGATGTCCGCGATCACGTCCTTGATGAGCAGCCGGCCGGACGCCAGGGCCGCTTTCTGCTCGTCGTCCGCGGTTTTCTCGCCTTTTTCCTTTTTCACGCGTTCCCACTGCGACCAGGTCCAGACCCGGTCTCCGAATTCCCGCTCCGCCAGGGCGTATCCCCAGTTGCGGAAGGCGCCTTCGGTGAATTTCATGATATTGCCCTTGTGCACGAGGGTGACGCTCTTCCGGTTGTTGGCCAGGGCGTACCGGATGGCGGCGCGGACCAGGCGCTCCGTGCCTTCCTGCGAAACCGGCTTGACGCTGAAACCGGCCGTGTCCGGGAAGCGTATTTTTTTGAACTCGGACGGGAAATCGTTCTTCAGCACGGACACGAAGCGGGCACACGCCTCGGAGCCGTTTTCGAACTCGAGGCCGGTGTATATGTCCTCGGTGTTCTCGCGGAAAATCACCATGTCAACGTCCTGCGGCTTTTTCACGGGCGATGGAACGCCCTTGAACCAGCGCACGGGACGGAGGCAGACGTAGAGGTCCAGGAGCTTGCGCAGGGCCACGTTCAGACTCCGGATTCCGCCGCCCACGGGCGTGGTGAGAGGGCCCTTGATGCCCACGCGGTATTCCCGGAAGGCTTCCACGGTTTCGTCCGGAAGCCAGTTGCCGGTTTGCTTGAAAGCTTTCTCGCCGGCGAGCACTTCGAGCCATTCGATCCGGCGCTTTCCGCCGTAGGCTTTTTCAACGGCCGCGTCCAGCACACGTACGGACGCCCGCCAGATGTCCGGTCCTGTTCCGTCGCCTTCGATGAAGGGGATCACGGGACGTTCCGGCACGGTCAGGCGGCCGTTTTCGCTTTGAATTCGGCCGCCGGCTTTGGTTTCGGTCTTGCTGGTCATGTTCCTCGCCTCCGGGCTAAATGAGGTCCGATCGGCTCAGGAGGACCGCTTGGCATAGGCCAGTGCCCCGCCCGCGCGGAGCAGGGCGATGTCACGGGCCGAAAGCGAATGAGTCAGGCTGGCGTCGAAACCTCTGGTTTTGTTTTTCAGCGTCAGGGCCGCCCCCTTGGAGCCGGCCTTCAGGCCGGCCTTGAGGCCGGTCACGTCGATTTCGACTTCATCGCCCTGCTCGAACCGGTCATAATCAACCTCGTTCACGAACGTGAGCGGTACGATTCCGAAATTGATGAGATTGGCCAGGTGGATGCGGGCGAACGATTTCGTGACCACCGCCTTCACCCCGAGGTACATCGGCGCGAGCGCGGCGTGCTCCCGGCTCGAACCCTGGCCGTAATTCACGCCTCCGACGATGAAACCGCCGCCCGCGGCTTTGGCCCGCTTGGCGAAAGTCGGGTCCACGGCTTCGAACACAAACTCCGCGAGTGCGGGCACATTGGAGCGCAGGGGCAGGACCTTGGCGCCGGCTGGCATGATGTGGTCCGTGGTGATGTGGTCGCCGACCTTGAGCAGAATTCCGCCCGAGAGTTTTTCGGGCAGAGGCTCTTTCACGGGAAGCGGCTTGATGTTCGGGCCGCGCAGCACTTCGACTTTTCCGGGATCCGTGGAAGGCGGGAGGATCATCGCGTCGTCCACAGGGAAGCGGTCCGGCAGGGCCGGGGGCCGCACTGAAACGCCGAGGGTCCGGGGATCGGTGATCACGCCGGTGAGGCCGGCCGCGGCTGCGGTTTCCGGACTGCACAGGTAAACGCCGGCAGTTTTCGTGCCGCTCCGGCCCTCGAAATTCCGGTTGAACGTGCGCAGCGAGACCGCGTTCGAGGACGGGGAGAATCCCATGCCGATGCAGGGCCCGCACACGTTTTCGAGTATACGGATGCCGGAATCCACGATGGCCTGCCATTCTCCGCGGTCCATCAGGGTCCGGACCACCTGCCGCGATCCGGGAGCCAGGGCGACGGACACGTCCGGGTGGACGCGTTTACCCGCGAGCATTTGGCTGATCACGGAAAGGTCGCGGAAGGAGGAATTGGTGCAGCTTCCCATGGCCACCTGCTGGACTCTGGTGCCCGCGAGATCCGCGACCCGGACCACCTGGTCTGGCATGTGGGGCTTGGCGATCATGGGTTCCAGGCCGGACAGGTCGATTTCGAGGACTTCATCATATTCGGCGTCCGCATCCGCGGCGAGCGGGATCCAGGAGGATTCCCGGTCCTGGGCCCTGAGGAAGAGCCGGGTTTTCTCGTCGCTCGGGAATATGGAGGTGGTGGCGCCGAGTTCCGCGCCCATGTTGGCGATGGTGGCCCGTTCCGGCACGTCCAGAGAAGCCACGCCCGGTCCCGAATACTCCATGATCCTGCCCACGCCGCCCTTGACCGTGAGTCGCCTGAGAATCTCCAGGATCACGTCCTTGGCTGAAACGAAGGGCTTCAGGGACCCGGACAGGCGGATATTGACGACTTTCGGCATGGCCAGGTGGAAGGCCTGTCCGGCCATGGCCAGGGCCACGTCGAGACCGCCCGCGCCGACGGCCAGCATGCCGATGCCGCCGCCCGTGGGCGTGTGGCTGTCCGAGCCGAGCAGGGTTTTGCCCGGAACGCCGAAGCGCTCCAGGTGAACCTGGTGGCATATACCGTTGCCCGGTCTGGAAAAAAACAGGCCGTATTTCGACGCGAAGGACTGGAGGAAGCGGTGGTCGTCCGCGTTTTCGAACCCGTTCTGCAGGGTGTTGTGGTCCACGTAGCTCACGGACAGCTCGGTCCGGATGCGGTCGATGCCCATGGCTTCGAACTGCAGATAGGCCATGGTTCCGGTGGCGTCCTGCGTCAGGGTCTGGTCGATCCCCACAGCAACAGGGGAACCGGCCTTGGGTTCCCCTTCCTTCAGATGCTGCTGGATGATTTTCCGTGTGATGGATTGTCCCATACGTACTTCCCTTATTCGGTGGATTCTTTCCGGGACAGGAGCTCGCGCTGTTTCCGGTTGCCCAGGTCCAGCCTGCGTAGAAGCTTCCAGGCGCCGATGAGGCCCAGCCGGACGAAACCGAAGCGTTCGGTGTTCAACTCCTTGGCGATTTGGGAGGGACCCCACGAGGGGTGTTCGCGAACGATCTGGAGAACCTTGTCGTCCATGCCTTCGGGGATGGCTTCGGATTCCTGGGCCTTGCGGAGAACCGAATCTGCGGTCTGAAGCGCCTGATCCGACGCTTCCTGCTCCATGGCCAGATTGACTTCGCGGCCGCCGAGGTCGAAATCGCGGATGCTCTCCTCGACCGTGTCGTAGGCCTTGAGGATATAATGGAATTCAAGAAGCTCGAAGACTTCGTAGACGTCGGGGATCATGCGGGCCAGCTTGAGATCGCCGCCCCTTTCCCGGATGCCCTTGATTTCGCTGATAAATATGCCCCAGCCCGCGCTGGAGATATAGTCCACATTGCCCAGGTCGATGATGATGTGGACCACGCCGGTTTTCAGGAGGGAATCGAGGGCCCTTTCCAGTTCCGCGGAAGTGGTGGTGTCAATGTATCCGCCCACTCGGATGACCGACACTTCACCGAGTGTCCCCACTTTGTCCACCGATACCTGTATGCCTTCCATCGGACTGCCCCCAAAAGAGATCGATAAATATATATAACATTTGAAATTTAATAGAAATCGGGGTCATTGTCAACCCTTTTTACCGGGGGCCCCTGCCGGCCGGAAAAGGGGCTTGAAGCTCCCCGCCGCACGCGGCGGGGGGCTTCTATCTGTGGAGAAGTGACATCCGATACTCGCTCACGGACAGATTTATACCGCCTGGCTGCGGATGAGTTTCTGCATGCGTTTGATCCGTTCCAGGATGTCCGACCGCTGGGGATTCCGTTTCAGGATCTCCCCCCACTGCCAGACGGCCCGCTTGTATTCCCCCCGGTTGGCGAAAATGACGCCGAGGTTCTCCAGAACGTTCACGTTTTCCGGATTAAGCAGGCGCACCCGCTCATAGGCTTCGGTGGCCTTTTCGAGCTGGCCGAGCCTGTACCAGGCGTCTCCGAGACTCTGATACGCTTCCCAGGAATCCGGCTTTTCGTCCAGAATGCGCTTGAACTCGTCGATGGCCTTGGCGTACAGGCCCTGTTTGTAGAACCACTTGCCGGAATCCATGTGGCGGCGGCTGTTCATTTCACGGAGCATGGCCGCGATGCGGCTTTCGTCGCGCGATCCCCTGGCGTCCAGGGTCGTGTCGCTGTCAAAGGGCGAGGCGTCGATGCGCTCGAATAGACCGCCGTCAAAGGCCTCGGCGGGTTCGTCCGCGAATCCGGCGAATTCCGCATCAAAGAGCTCTCCGCTGACGGATGCGGCGATACGGTCCTCGGCATCCGCCGTGTTCTCCCCGGCTGAATCGGAGGTGACTTCCCGGCCGCCGGCATCGGGGAAATCCCCGGCCGGCCCGGCGACCGCCTCCGCCCCGGAACCGGGATCTGGGCTTTCATCCAGCCAGTCGAACAGACCGCCAAGCATACCCTCGTCCGATTCCGGGGACGCTGTCCCGGGGTCGGCGGGGCCGGCCGGCGCGCCGGCCGTGACAGCCGCGGCCGGATCCGGAGGCGGCACGGATCCCGCGTCCGTCCGGGACGGGGAAAGCGCCGTGTCTGCGGCGTCCGTCTCGGCCGGGATCAGGGTCCGCTCCCGGGCGGATGCGTCCGCTTCGGAAAGCTGCGGGAGCGCGGCTTCCTCCGGTTCCGGCTTGATCTGCGAGGCCCGTATGCTGATCGTGGGCGCGTCATCCAGCCGGCGCGGCCTGAGAAGTGGAGGCCTCTCGCGCCGTTTGCCGGTGTCGAGAATGATCTGCCCGTCCAGCGTGAGGAAGGGCGTGCCCGGCGGCTTGGTCCGTTTGCCCTTTTCCCCCCGCTCCGCGAACACCTGACGGCGGTCGCGCGTGTTGAGCCGGCTCTTCACCAGCTCGTCGTAGATCCGTTTCTCGTCGAGCACGGTGTTTCCGTAGCTTTCGGTGTTCAGTTCCTCGGCGATGCGCTTGGGGCCGAAATCCGGGTGGTTCTTGATGATGTCGTGTATCTTGACCTTGTCCTCGATGGCGATGTGGTTCTCCTCCACGTCGGAGCGCGGCGTCTGCTCGCGCAGGCCGTCATCGCCCATCTTGTCCCACCGCCGCCGGTACTTGTAATAAGTCGAGGTCGAAACGCCCATCTTGCGGCAGGCGTCGCGCGCGCTCATGCCCTCCTCCGTGACCAGCTTGATGAGGTTCGAGCGGAGGTTGAAGAGAACGTCTTCGGCCCGCATGTTCTCCTGGATGGCCACCAGCGTGATGTCGTCGCTCTGCGCTTCGCCGCCGGTGAATTGCTTGATCTCCTCCTTGATGCGGTCCACGAGGGGATCGACCTTCATCTGGCCGCCTTTTCGGATGACGGACAGAAAGCGTTCCTCGCCGAATTTTTCGCGCTGGGCGTTCATCGCCTCGGTCACCCCGTCGGTGTAGGCGATGAGCACGTCGCCCTCCTTCAGGTGGATGGTGTCCGATTCGATCGATTTGCGGAACAGGGTCTTGTCCGGCAGGTTGAGCCCGATGGGGAAGCCCCGCGGGTTCAGGTAGAAGCTCTTGTTGGTCTGGGCGCGGTACAGGATCATGGGGTTGTGGCCCGCGCTCGCGTAATTGATGGTGCGGTTGTGCGAGTCGAGAATCACGTAAAACACGGTCACGAACATGCCGCGTTTCATGTCATTGATCACGAAATCGTTGACGCGGGCCAGCACGTCGGCGGCGTTCTTGTTGCCCCGGGCCTCGGTGCGGAGCGCCGTCCGGATCATGGTCATGATCAGGGAGCCGGGCACGCCCTTTCCGGAGACGTCCGCCACTACGATACCCAGCGTGTCCTTGTCCACCTCGACGAAGTCGAAATAGTCCCCGCCCACCTCCCGCGCGGCCTCGTAATAGGAGGCGATCTCATAGCCCTCGATCTGCGGGAAGGAGGAGGGAAGCAGCGTGTGCTGGATTTCCTGGGCGACCTGCATTTCCTTCTGCAGGCGTTCCTGCTCGGCCAGGTTTTCCTGTGATTTCCGGAACTTCTCGGTGATTTCATTGAAGGCGTGGGCGATCTCGCCGATCTCGTCCGACTGGTCGAATTCGACCTCGTCCTGCATTTCGCCGTGGCCGGCGGCGCTGATCCACCGGGCCAGACGCCGCAGGGGGTTCGTGATGAGAAAGACCAGGCCGAAAATGCCCGCGGCGCCGACCAGCCAGATGATGAACAGCGTCCGGAGCCCGTCGAGCAGGGCGGCGCGGATCTTGCGGTCGGTGACCGCCTTGTCGAACTGGAGCCGGACGCTTCCGACCGGCTGTCGCATCAGCGGCGGGACGACGGCCTCCTCGATTTCGTAGGCGGTCCGGCCGTCATCGGTGCGCGTGCGCGTGACGGACTGCGAGAGCCGCGCCTCGACCGGTCCGGGCCGGTGCGGCTCGAGTATCCGCTCGGGCGTCACCGATCCCTGGACGACGCCGGCGGAATCGATGATGAGCGCCTCGAGGAGCCAGGGCGCGTTGACCCGCTGGAATTCGGCCGCGATCCGGGCGGTCTCGATGGTTTCGTCCCGGACCAGCGGCTCCACGCACTGGTGGGCCAGCGTCCGGGCCAGGGTGCCGCCGAGGGCCAGGTCGGACCGCAGGATGCGGGAGCGCTGGTTCGCGTTCGACACGACCCACACGGCCGTCGCCAGCAGGGTCCAGAGAACGCCGGCGTAGACGGCGTACTGCAGTTTCATCGGCAGACCCATGCCCGGCAGCCGGAGCTGGCGCCTCGGAAAGTGCGGGAGGTTCTTGACGAGCTTGAGCTCGTTGCCCTCCACGGTCTTCCGGTAGTCCACGCCGTCGACCACGCGCCGGATGATGAAAATGCCCAGTCCGCCCTTCTTGCCGATGTCCACGTACCGCTGGAGGTCCGGGTCGCGGACCTGCCGGAGATCGAAGGTGTGCCCCTGGTCGATCAGGGAGACGGTGACATCCCGGTTGCGGATGACCATGCGGAGCGTGACGAATCCGTCCCAGTCGCGGTAAGCGTGCCGGATGATGTTCGTTCCGCCCTCGTCGATCGCCAGCTTGAAGGAGTTGAGAATCCGCTCCGGAACGCCGTACTTGCGGCCGACATGGGTGACGAAATTCCGCATCTCCCCGAGGTACTTGACATCCGCGGGGACCTTGCATTCTTCTTTGATAACTTTTCGGAACATGGATGAGCCGTCCGGCCGTTACTTGTTCTTCTGGAAGGTCTCGAGGCGGGCGCGCGCGCCCTGGATGGCCTCGATGATTTTCACGTTGTTGGGTTCGATGACCAGGGCCTCTTCCCAGATCCGCAGGGCGCCCGCGTAGTCTCCGTCCTGGTAGGCGCGCAGGCCCTGGGCGTACCGGTCCTTGGCGTCGCGCCGCATCTCCCGGGGCGCGCCCTGGGACCGGGCGAGCGCGTTCCGGTACAGCTCGCGCGCCTTCTGGTTCGCGGGCTCGAGCTCCGTCGCGCGCCTGAGAAAATCCGCGGCGCCCGCGTAATCCTGCTTCTCGAAACGCTCGACGCCGGCCTGATAGGCGTTGAGGAAGCCGAATTTCTCGTCGAGATTCTTCATCTCCTCCGACACCAGGGCGTTCAGCCGAGGGGAATCGCCGGCCGTTTCGCGGGCCTGGTTCAGCACCTGGTAGGCTTCGGCGGCTTTCTCCTCGCGCACCAGCTGGCGGGCGCGGCCGATGCGGCGCTGCACCTCGCTCTCCTGGACGCCGGCCGCGCGGCGGACATAGTTCCGGATCTGTTCGTTTTCCGGATCCCGCTCGAGCGCCTGGTTCCAGCGCGCGATGGCCTTCGAGTAGGCGCCCTTGTCGAGGAACGCGAGCCCTTCCTGGAAGCTCTGGGTGACGAAGGCGAGGTCCTTCTGGCGGGCCTCGTTTTCGCGCGTTTCCTGGAGCAGCTGGTCTTCGCGCGCCAGCTGGGATGCGGTTTCGAGCCGGTTGGTCTCCTCGAGCAGGCGCTTGGCCTCCGCGTGGCCGGGGTCGTCCCTCAGGACGGAGCCGAATTCGAGCCGCGCGTTGAGGTAATCGGCGGACGCGAGGTGGCGCTTGCCGGCCGCCATCGCGTCGGCGACGCGCTTGCGGAGCGCCTCATCCATCTCCTGTTCGACCCGTCGCCTCGTTTCCGCCTGGCGTCGGACCTCGATGAGCCGCCGCTGTTCCGGAATGGATTTGCCGAGAAACAGGATGAGCGAAAAGCGGTGGCTGCGCGGAAAGAACGCCGGATCGCCGAGACGGCCCGTCGCGTAATCGATCTGGAAGAACCGGAGCGACAGGCCGGCGCCGAACGTCGGCTCGCCGTCGTCGACTCCCGCGCGCAGAAACAGGGCGTTTGCGATCGCGTACTCGGCCCCGGCATGGATGCGGGTGACGCGGTTACGGCCCTGTTCTGCGTCCGCCAGTATGAGAAGGCGGTCCATTCCGCCGCGCCAGTACAGCGTTTTCGCGATTCCCGCGCGCAGCGTCGAGGGCTGGATTTCGTATTCGCCCCCCAGCCGCAGCCGGGCGGGCAGCGCGTTGGACATCGAGGCGCCGAGATAGACATTGTGGAGGGGCGAGCCCTCCCACCGGATGCGGGTGTGGACGCCGGCGTCCATTCCGAATCCGGTCGCGGACGCGTTCCCCATGACCTGCCGGTGGGTCACGAAATTGGTGCCGATGGAAATGCCGCGGAACAGGGTCAGGCCGTACCCGAGCGTCAGCTTTCCCTGCCAGTAGCCGAATTCCCCCATGTCCACGGGGACTTTTCCGGCCGCGCCGCCGACTTCCTCGATCCGCCGGATCCCCCCGACGCCGATGCGGGACACGCCGAGCCCGAAAGTGCCGGCGGAAAGCGTCGGATGGATGTAATGGACGGCCTGGTACTGTACGTCCTCGAACAGTTCGGTGTGCGACAGCAGCAGACCCCGCTGCTGCACGACGACCATGCCCGCCGGATTCCAGAGCGGGGCGGACGGGTCCTGCGGGAACGCGACAGCCGCGTTTCCCAGGCCCAGAGCCCGGGCGTCCGCGCCGATGCGGAACGGATCCTCGATACCGGCCCCGCCGTCACCCGCGGACAGGCTTCCGGCGCAGGCCGCGAAGCAGATCATCCCGGCGATTCCGAGCCGGGTCCGCCGGCCGGCCCCCGCGGGCCCGGCGGCGATTCCCCTGTGGCGATTCGGTTTTCTCATCTATTTCATGACCGCAATTTTGGTTTTCCGGATCGGCCCTTCGGCCGGTTTCATGAAAAGGAAATACACGCCGTTCAGGACGGTTCGCGACCCGTCATTCCGGCCGTCCCACAGCAGGGTGTGCAGTCCGGCGGATGCGCGGTCGTCCGAGGCGTCGAAAGAGACGGACCAGACGGGTTCGCCCGTGAGCGTGAACAGGCGGAACGAGACGGCCGCGCTTTTTTCCAGATAGTAATGAATGGTTGTGGGGCCGTCCGACGGGCTGAACGGATTCGGGCTGTTCCACAGGACCGGCTCCGTTTGCGGCTCGAATACCTTCTTCGGGTCCGAGCGCAGGGAGGTCCAGTCCTCTCCGGCGGGGGTCTTGACCGCGACGCTGTTGCCTGAGTTGGGCTCCCGGGCGTCCACGAAATCCCCGCTCGGGATGTTGAGCTGGAAGAATCCGGTTTCAGGCGCGTCGGAAATGCGGCCGAGCACGGCGATGGACACGCTTTCGCCCACGGGAATGCTCGGACGCTTGCTCAGGGACAGAAGAATCGGATTCTCGCCGATCGCCGACGTGGATCCGAAAATGTCGGTGCTGTCGGCGTTTGAAACCGCGGTTAGCCTGGAGATCACCGAAGCCGGGTCAATCGGATCGCCGAACCGGTCTTCGACCTGGAATCTCAGGCCTTCGATCGAGATGCGGCCGCTGCCCTCCATGCCGCGGTTGGTCGCGGTGACCACCAGCAGCCTGACCCCGTCCTGGCCCGGCATGATGGTGCTGAGGCTCCAGGCGGGCAGGGGATTGGCCTCGAGCGCGAGCCAGGCGCCGGCCATGCTGACGGCCACGGCGTCATTGGGGCGGCTCACAAAAGCCGGTTTACCCGTGTTCTCGTCCGCCGGAACGGCGGAGAGACGCAGACGGATGGTCACCGCCTCGACCGACTGATGCGACGGCGCCTTGACGGTCCATGCGGCCGTTCCCCCCGCGACCGTACGCGTCAGCGGATCGAGTGTGGTGTATCCTTCGGGCAGGGTCTCGAGCGTCACGGCCGCGAAGCCCGTGGTGTCGGCTTCGCCCATATTCTCGAGCCGGGCGGTGATCGTGAATTCCTGGCCGACTGCGACGGTCCCGGTCTGCGCCACATCGGCCGGCGCGGTGATGGCGGCGCTCATCGAGAGGTCGGCGCGGCGCACCGTCGTGACGGAGAAGGCCGCCCAGAAATCCTGAACCGCCACGTCCTGCTGAAGCGAATCCATGCCCTGTACCCGGACGCTTATGTCCGTTTTCGGCGATGCGGCGGGCGGCGCATCGATCCGCCAGGAAAGCGAATAGGATGTGAGGCTCTTCACGAAAGCGTCCGAGGTGGTGTATCCTGCCGGAAGCTGGAGTGTCGCGGTGATGTCCCGCGCGTTGGAATGGAATATCTGCGTGGTCACGACAAAGGACTGGCCCGTCGACACGATTCCGTCCATGGCGCCGGCCGGCTCCGTCGCCGCGAGAACGGCGGAGAGGTTGCTGGGAACGGTGATCACGCGGATGCGCGACTGACTCTGCTCGACATCCGCGGTCGCGCCCGCGTTGAAGTCGTCCGGAATCCGGAACAGTTCGGCGGCCACCCACTCGGTGTCCGGCGCGGAGACCGGCGACCGGACGCTCCATTCCGCCGGGAATCCCGGCGCGATGCCGGCCGTGTCGCTCTCGGTGATTCTTTCGAAACGGTCCGCCAGCACCAGGCGGACGCCGGCGATTCCTTCCGTCCGTCCGGAGCCAAAATTCAGAAGATCGGCCCGCACGGTGAAAATCTGGCCCGCGGACACGCGGCCGTCCGGAGAGCTCAGGCTGAGCGAGAGGGAGAGCCGGGTCGGCGTCTGCACCGTGACCAGGGCCGTGGAGTCCAGTGCCGCGCCCTCGGGCACGGCCTGCCGGGGAGACCCGATGAAGGCCTGAAGGATGTCGGCGCGGAAGGTTTCGGTTGCGGCTTCGGCCGCAGGCGCCTTCACGGCGAAAACGGCCGTGTCCCACTGGGCGGGCGTCAGCCGGCTGATGGACACCGGTGAGGCCGCGATCGCGGAAGCGCCGTCCGTCGTCAGGCCGACGCGGATATCCTCGACATTCAGGCCGAGCCCGTTTTCGAGGATCACCAGCACCTCGAAATCCTGCCCCGTATTGACCGTCGCGTTGCCCGCGTCGTCCGCGGCCGCGGAACGAATACGGGTGGAGATGATGCGGAAAGACTGGTCCGACCGGACGAACACCGACGTTTCCTCCCCGGCGTTCAGTACCGCGCGCGAGTTCCGGTCCCGGCCGGTCACCGCCGCCTCCACGGCCGCGACGCCGCCGAGGCTTCCGGTCGAGGTGACGGTATAGACCAGGGCGTCGGTTTTTCCGCCGGCCAGTATGAGGCCGCCCTGCGAGAGCGCGGTCGGCGGCGTGACGCTGTAATCCGACTGTTTCAGACCGTTGATGCGGAACGTCAGGTCCGAGGCCTTCGGCGGGTCGAATTGGATCGGCGCCTGCCCCTGGTTCCGCACCGCCACCTGGACCGTCCAGGGCTCCTTCTGACCGCCGATGAGCTGGCCCGAAGAGGCGGTGACTCCGGTAATGCGCAGGATGGCCGGATTCTGGATGACCACGACGGACGTGGCCGTGACCTCGGGCACCAGATCTTTGGTGTTGTCCCTGAAACCGTCCACGTAGACGGTGAAGGTCTCGCCCGTGTTCGGCGCCGCCGCGGCCTGGAAGCTGAAATCCACCCAGACCAGACCGCCGCCGGGCAGCCATTCCACGCTCTGCGCGGACGCGGACGTGAACATCGACAGGCCGTCGGTGTTCATGATGAACTGGAGGTTGCGGAGGCCGTCCCCGCCGGTGTTCTGAATGTACACACGGAGCGTGTCCTCGGTGTAGACGTTGACATAGGGACGGTTCGGAGCCAGGTTGTCGATGCGGAGGATGCTCAGGCTGGCCGGCGTTTCCATGAGGATGGAGGCCTTGACCCCGTAGGTCGTGTCGGTCTTGCACGTCCGGCCGGTGTTGATTTCCCTTCCGGTCACCAGGGACGCGATCCGGCAGAGTCCGGTATAATTCGATGGGGTGCGTTCGACGATGTAGCGGAGGCTGTCCGACGCGCCGCCCGGCAGTATCCATCCGCCCCGGCCGAGCTCCTGGGGGCTCGACAGATCCCATCCGGATCCGGCCGAGAACAGGAGAAAGGTGACCGAACGGCTCGTGTCGATACGGACGGCGCTTCCGCCGGCATTGGTCAGCCGGATGGAAACGGTCCAGGCGATGTCCTGGCCGAGCGTGACTTCGGGCTGTGAAACCCGGATCGCGTCGATGCGCAGGCGGGCCGAATCCTGGACGGCGATGCCGGTGAAACCCTGGTCGCTGACCACGCCTCCGGTGCCGCCGTCGGTGAAGAACGCGACCGCTTCGACCGTGACGTCGCCCGGGGACCGGCCGGTGCGGTCCACCCGGACGGCGAGCGTGTCCTCGCCGTTTCCGGCCAGAACCGCGGTTCCGCTGCGGCGGAGGACGGCCGGAAGCACGATTTCATAGTCATTCTGGCGCGCGCCGGCGATCCGGAACCGCACCCACAGGCTGTCGAACCGGGCGCTGCTGCTGGCCAGGTTGCGGACGGCCACGTTCAGGGTCCAGTCCTGCGTCTGACCCGTTGTGACTTCGCCGCGGGAGGCGGTGCAGGCGGTGATGCGGATGCCCGGGGGCGCATTGACGTCGAAGACGTTCGACGTGCCGGTTTCCGAACCGCCTGTGCGGACCACGCTGATGCGGTTGCCGGCCCGCGGCGAGCCGACGGTGACGCCGCCGGACCACTGGCCCGCGATGAAGGAACCGCTGCGTACCGGGCTGACGGCGCCGGAGAGGTCCGAAATGTCCACGGTTCCGGTGAAGGACGTGGCCTGGCTGCCGAAACGGTCCACTGCGGTCACAATGACGGTGAAGGGCACCTTGGCGACCTGGCTGCCGACCGTCGCGATGGTGAAATGATCGACGGGCCCAGGAAGCACGTTGAAGAGGTTGGAGAGGCCCGAATGCCCGGC
>CAZNXX010000046.1:0-19438 GCA_964577095.1 uncultured bacterium
GGACTCCCCGCTTCCGTCATACTCGAATTTTTCGCCCTCAACCTGGCCTGGATTCTCGCCCTGGCCGTGCCCATGGCCGTGCTGATCGCAACGCTCATGGCTTTCGGCCGGCTTTCGTCCGACCGCGAAATCGACGCCATGAAAGCGGGCGCGGTTCCCGTATCCCGCATGGTGCTTCCGGTTTTCTGTGCGGCTGCGGTTCTGGCGGTTCTGATGGTTGTGTTCAACAATACGGTTCTGCCGGATTTCAATTACCGCGTCAAGATGCTCTCCTGGAGCATCTCCCGCACGCGGCCCATGATGACGCTGGAACCCAATGTGTTCTACAACGGCATACCCGATTATTCCATACTCGTCCAGTCGGTCGACCAGAAGAAGAACCGGATCAGCGGCGTTTTCATCAGCGACTCCAGCGACCCCAGGTTCACAAAAACCGTGGTGGCCGAGCGGGGGACCGTGGAGTACATCAAGGCCCAGGAAAGGATACTCTTCACGCTCTACAACGGCGAAATGCATGAAATCAACATTCGCAACATGGAACAGTACCGCAGGGCCCGGTTCGAGAAACAGTCGATCTCCATTTCCATCCCGGACATGTTTCAGGAGCCGAACGCGTTTCAGCGCAGGGGAGACCGGGAGAAGAGCACCCGAATGCTCATGGATGACATCCGCGAAGATCGGGTCATGATGGCCGGCCGGGAAGCCGCAATCCGATCCCTGGTCCGGGCCGACCTGCTCGATCTGATGCCTCTGGACTGGTCCGCGCCGCTCGGGCCGGGCCCGGGCCCGGTTTCACCGGCCTCCGTCAACCCGCGTCCCGCGAGCCATCGGGTCCAGCGGTTGGCGGACCAGGCTGCCGGAGAGGCCGCCATGATTCTCGCCAGCCGGCGGTCCATCAATTCCCTGTGGGTTGAAGTGCACAAGAAATACTCCATCCCGTTCGCCTGCATTGTATTCGTGCTGATCGGAGCGCCCCTGGGCATTCTGTCCCGCCAGAGCGGTTTCGCGACCGCCGGATGGCTGAGCCTGGTGTTTTTTATCATTTTCTGGGCCTTTCTGATCGGAGGCGAACAGCTGGCCGACCGGCGTATCCTGCATCCGGCTGTGGCCATGTGGTCGGCCGATGCCGTGGTCGGCGCCTTCGGCGTGGCCCTTTTCATCAGAACCCTGACCGAATCCACTTTGTTCCCCCGGGGCCGGATCACCAAAATAGTGAAGAAGGCGGGCATATGACCGGTCTTCTGCCCCGTTACCTTACCGGAAGGTTCCTGGGCCTCTTTTTATTCTCACTCATGGGTGTTATCCTGCTGTTCGTCATCGTTGACCTCGTGGAGAACGTGGACCAGTTTATCGACGGCCGCGTGCCTGCGACAGTCACGGCCCTGTATTATCTGTATTTCATCCCGTATATCGTGGTGCTGACCATGCCCATGGGCACTCTGCTCGCCACGGTTTTCTCGGTCGGCGTTCTGGCCAAAAACAATGAAATCACGGCCATGAAAGCGCTCGGATACAGTTTTTACCAGATCATGCGGACCCTGCTGTTTCTCGGCGCGGTGGTCGCGGTGTTCAATTTTTTTCTGAATGAAGCTGCGGCCATACCGGCCAACCGCAAAAAAGACGAGATCCGCGACCGTTACCTGGCCGGGAACAGGCACAAGCAGGCCTCGAAGTTCCGGAACCTCCTGATCCAGGATCCGCCGGACCGGATCGTATCCATAGAGTCCTTCAATCCTGAAACAAATACGGCCAGCGGTGTAGGAATCGAAACGTTTTCCGGAAACCGCCTGATCCACCGCATCGACGCTCCGGAAATGACGTGGCGCGACAAACAATGGCGGATCAGCGGGGGGTATGAGCGTTTCTTCAGCGGAGACACGGAAAGGGCCGCTCCGGTCATGCGGCCCATGAGTTTCCATTTTCAGTTTTCTCCCCGCGAGGTGGCCACGGCCCAGGTGTCTCCGGACGAGATGCGGTACGCCGAACTCGAGCGCTTCATCCGGAAAGTCCGGCAGACGCGGGGCCAGTACCAGCGTTGGCAGACGGATCTGCACATGAGAATCGCCTTCCCGGTGAGCAATTTCCTCATCGTTCTGCTAGCCGCTCCGCTTGCGTACAACAGGCGCAAGAAATCTCTGGCCGTGGGATTCGGCATCAGCCTGGCCGTTTGTTTCATGCTTTTCGGGTGCATCAAACTGGGCCAGACACTGGGGCAGAACAGGGCCCTGCCTCCGCTGGCTGCGGCCTGGATGGGGAATGTGCTGGCAGCGGCATGCGGCGTTGTTTCCATCCGTTTAACGCGGAAATAGCTTGACTTTTTTATAAAAAACATTAATTTGTTTGGTTCAGCCTTTTTCAGTTATATTACGGTTGCCTGTCTTGCCGCATAATCGGGTTGTATTCGGCCCTTCCGCGGGAGAGAGGATCCGGAATCCGTAAATTTTATAAAAATCAAGGATTTTTCCCGCCCCCGGAGTCTGCAGGAGGGGAGAGCGGACCCATCCAGGAGGAATGATCACCCATGAAACGAACTTTTCAGCCCAGTCAGCGTAAACGCAAAAACAAGCACGGCTTCAGGGAAAGAATGGCCTCCCGCACAGGCCGTCAGGTTCTGAAACGCAGAAGGAACAAAGGCCGGGCCCGCCTGACCGTCAGCGATGAATGATACTGTCCGGCCGGATGAAAAGCTGCCCAAGTCCGAGATAATCCGCAAGAAGTCGGATTTCAACGAAGTATTCGAAAAAGGGCGCTCTTGGAACGGACAAATCCTCAAATGTCTGTACGCGAAATCCAACCGAAGAATGGTTGGATTTGTCGTCTCCAGGCGGTTCGGAAACGCGGTTCATCGCAACCGCGCCAAGCGCATGATGCGCGAAGCCTGGCGCAGAAACAGGAACGAGATCGGCGGATTTATTGTGGTACTCATGCCGAGAAGCGGCATGAAGAAAGCGGGTGGTCTCGAGGTGGA
Source organism: uncultured bacterium (assembly GCA_964577095.1). GTDB lineage: Bacteria > Zhuqueibacterota > QNDG01 > QNDG01 > DTFT01 > JAFGAX01. The sequence continues at coordinate 2,969 of CAZNXX010000046.1, forward strand.
GGCGGAATTCAGGCGGTTTCTGTCATGCGGCGCTCTGAACTGAGTGTCGCGCCGAGGCGTGTGATTGCGGCAGGCCTGCGCCTTTATAAAAGAACGATTTCTCCGCTTCTGCCGGGCGCCTGCCGGTTTGTCCCCACTTGTTCGGAATACGCCTCTCAATCCATCGACAAGCACGGGATTCTGAAAGGAACGCTTCTGGCCGTCATCCGGCTGGCCAAATGCCATCCGTTTCATCCCGGCGGATTCGATCCCGTCCCCTAAACCGGAGAAAAGACAAACGTCATGGACAAAAAGACCATTGTCGCATTCCTTCTGATCGGATTGATCATCATCCTGTGGCCTGTTTACATGGAGAAAGTGACGGGCGTCAAACAGGGTGCGGCCAGGCAGGAAGCGGTTTCCCCGGCTCCGGCGGAATCCGGAAGTCCTGCCGCGGTGGGGAGCATCGCTCCTGAACCCGCGGTCGCGCCGGCCCGCGTCGAGACGCTGAGAACCGCTCCCGCTCTCTCCGCATCCGTGCCGGCCGAAACCCTGCTCGTTCAAACCGACCTGTATGAGGCGCGCATTTCGACGGCGGGCGGAGGGACACCGGTGAGCTGGAAGCTGAAACGCTTCCAGGATACACAGGGAAACTGGGTGGAACTGATACCCGATTCTGCGGCAGGAAACCTCGGCCTGATGTTCGACGCGGCTTCCGATCCGGCCCTGACGGTTTTCCGTATCGCTTCTGACCGGACCGAGACGGAACAGGGCCTGTCCCGCAGGAAAATTCTGCTCGCGATGGATTTTCCGAACCTCGGCCGGGTGGAGAAGGAATTCACCTTCACGGACGGCTCTTATGACGTCGGCCTGGAGGTGCGGTTCGCGTTTTCCAACCGGTCCGCGGTGCGTGATCATTACCTGATCCGATGGGAGAGCGGTCTCCTGCCCACTGAAAGGAGCATCAAGGACGAGACCAGCTATGCCGAGGCGTCGGCCCTTCAGGGCACCGAACTGCTGAAGACCAAATCGGACAATACCGGCCTGCGCGAGGGCGTCACCCGCTGGGTAGCGGTGCAGACGAAGTATTTCATCATGGCGGTCATCCCCCGGGGCGTGGACGGACGGGGCGCTGAACTGAAAACCCGCAAGATCGTTCTGGACAAGGAAGGCGGAAAGGCCAACTGGAAACGGTTCGGGGTCGGCTTGTCCGTACCGTTCGACAGCGGCATCCAGACCAGTCATCGGTTCACGCTTTTCATCGGTCCCATGGACCACGGCCTGCTGAAAGCCCAGGATGTCCAGCTCGAGCGCCTGCTCAGTTTCGGCTGGTCGTGGCTCAGGCCCATCTGCATCGGCTTTCTTCACGTGCTGCAGTTCCTCTACGGCATCGTCGGCAATTACGGCTGGGCCATCGTGATTTTCTCGATCCTCATCAAGATCGCACTGTACCCGCTGACCAAGAAAAGCTACGATTCCATGAAGGAGATGCAGGAGCTTCAGCCCAAGCTGAAAGCCCTACAGGAACGGTACAAGAACGAGCCCCAGAAGCTGAACGCCGAGACCATGAAAATGTACAAAGCCCACGGCGTCAATCCCATGAGCGGCTGCCTGCCGCTTCTGCTCCAGATGCCGATTCTGTTCGCCCTGTTCAATGTGTTCCGCGCCACCATCATGTTCCGGCAGGCCGGATTTCTGGGAATCATCAAGGATCTGTCCGGACCCGACCGGATCATCCCGCTGGGCGGATCGGCCGCCATCAATGTGCTGCCCCTGCTCATGGGCGTGACCATGTTCATCCAGCAGAAGAAGACGGTGACGGATCCGAAGCAGAAATTCATGTCTTATTTCATGTCGATTTTCATGGTTTACATTTTTTACAGCATGTCGGCCGGGCTGAACCTGTATTACCTCCTGTTCAATGTTCTGACCATTGCCCAGGATTATATCGTCAAGAAAAAACCGAAGGCCGTTCAGAACGCAACCTGACGTCTGCCGGATTTTCCCCGGGCCCGGCGGTTCGCACCGACCGGGCCTTTTTTTGTGTGCGGGCAACCGAAGGCAAGAACTGTTTCTAGAAAGCGTCTAGAAAAAGAGATATTGTCTTGACATCCGGTCGGAGGTTTTGTATTTTACCAATCGCGGAACCGGAGACAATCCGGGGCCGGACTCGAACGAGAGGATTCGGACATGAAAATCAAAATCGGCACGGTGATGGACGCGGAAATCGCGAGAAAGCTCAAGGAGCTTTCGGCCAGGGCAGGCCGGCCATTCAGTGATCTGCTGCAGGATGCGGCCGTTCATTATCTGGACCGGAGACCCGGAATGCATGAGCAGCGGAAACAATCCGTGGAGCGATTCTGTTCGAAGCCGTTCGAACTAAAAAAAGCCGACATACAGAAAATTCTCGAAGAGGGAATACGGGAATCATGAATCTGAGCGAAATTCCAAAAGACACCCGTATCGTTCTTGATACAGGTATTTTTCTTTACGCCATGCAGGGACTATCCGCGCAAAGCCGTTTTTTCCTGGAGCGATGCGCCACAGATGATGTCACAGGTATTCTTACATCGCCGGTTCTGACCGATGTCATGCACGGCCTCATGATCGCAGAGGCGAAAGACAATGGATGGATTCCGAGCGTACATCCTTTGCGCGATCTGAAAAGCCAGCCCAAACGGATTGCTTCTCTCCGTCGGTATGAATCAGTTGTCCGGGATTTGATGGGCATGGGTCTCGCGCTGGAGGTTGTCACCCGAGAGGATTTTCTCACTGCAATGGATGTACAGCAAAGATCCGGTTTTCTCATGCGAGACGCTTTACTGATCGCGATGTGCAAAAGACTGGGTGTTCACGGTATCGCCTCGCCTGATCCCGGATTCCGGAAAGCATTGGGTATCGATGTATATTGGCCTTCTGACGTGAGATAATAAAATGTTCCACGTGGAACAACTTGTTCCTGACGATACGATAACCGCTCTGTCAACGCCTGCCGGTGAAGGCGGGATTGCCATTGTTCGCGTCAGCGGCAGCCTGTCCTTTTCCATTGTTTCGGCCGTGCTGAGTTTGAAAAAAAAGGAGAACGATTTCCCGCCACGAAAGGTGATTCACGGCAGAATCATGGACGGTGGGGAATTGATTGATGAAGTCCTGGTCCTTTTCTTCAAGTGCCCTCATTCCTATACGGGCGAAGACGTGGTTGAAATCAGTTGTCATGGAAGTCCGTACATTGCAGGTAGAATCGTCGACCTGCTGATCCGAAAAGGCGCCAGAGCCGCATCTCCGGGCGAGTTCACGTTTCGCGCTTTTCTGAACGGGAAAATGGATCTGGCCCAGGCAGAAGCAGTCGCGGATTTGATTCATTCCAGAACCGAAGCGGCCAGAAAAATGGCAGTCACCCAATTGGGAGGCGCACTATCCGAAAAAATTCGATCCATGGCGGATCGGATTATTGATGCGTGTTCTCTGCTCGAAATCGAACTCGATTTTTCAGAGGAAGACGTTGAATTTTTACCGAAAAATCAGATGGCCAGTTTGATCGAATCCATAGTACAGGAAATGGACAGCTTGATCGGGACTTTCGACCGAGGCCGCATTTCCAGAGAGGGCATTCGGATTGTACTGGCCGGGAAACCGAATGTGGGGAAGTCCAGCCTTCTGAATGCGCTTCTTGAAAAGGAAAGGGCCATTGTCCATGAAATGCCGGGAACCACACGGGATACAGTGGAGGATGTACTCGACATTCAGGGCGTGATGACGATCATCACGGATACGGCCGGTATCCGGGAGTCTGAGGATCCGATAGAACGGGAAGGCATTGCCAGAGCGGAACAGGCTTTCGACAGAGCGGATCTGGTTTTGTGTGTGATCGACAGAAGCAGGAAGCCGGAAGAAGACGATTTTCAATTTTTGGAACGCATGCGTCTGAGCGGGAAAAAAGGTATTCTGCTGATCAATAAATCGGATATGCCCGATGCTTGGCCGCCAAATCAGCTCAGCCGGGCAAGGGAATTTTTCCCCGCTTTCAGCGTATCCGCTGTCACGCGCGATGGTATGCGCGAATTGATCGAGTCTTTGGAAGAAACCATCAGCAATTCCGGGATGATATCGGATTCCGTGGCATTGACCCATGCACGGCACCGTGAATGCCTAAGGAATGCCAGACAAGCGCTGAGCAACGCGCTCGATTCCATAAATCAGAAAATGTCCCAGGAATACATAGCAATGGATTTACGCGGCGCGTTGGAGCATGTCCGCATGATCACAGGCCAAACCGTTGGCGACGATATCCTGAACAACATTTTTTCAAAATTCTGCATCGGGAAATAGTAACTGTCACGCTGCGCTTAAAACAGAAAAAATGACAATTTTTTTTGGTTTCACCCTTTTGGGTTTCATCCCGTAGGTTTCATCCCAAAAGGCATCAGACAATCAAAGTGTTCCACGTGGAACATCGGACGTTTTTATGAAACCAGTCCAGGACAACACGGATTTCGAAGTGATCGTTGTCGGAGCCGGGCATGCCGGATGTGAAGCGGCTTTAGCCGCTTCGAGAATGGGCTGCAGGACTCTGCTCATTACAATGAATATTTTCAATGTCGCGCAAATGTCCTGCAATCCGGCTATAGGCGGTCCTGCCAAGGGAAACCTGGTCCGGGAGATCGACGCTCTCGGAGGAGAAATGGCCCTTGCAGCGGACCAGACCGGAATCCAGTTCAGAATGCTCAACCGTTCCAAGGGACCCGCGGTCTGGGCACCGCGGGCCCAGTCGGACCGAATTGAGTATGCAATCCGCATGCGAGTCGCGATTGAGAAAGAAGTGAATCTGCAAATGCTTCAAGGTATGGTCACGGATCTGATTGTGGACCGGGACCATATCAGAGGAGTTGTGCTTGAAACCGGCAGAAAAATAGAATCCAGGGCTGTCATCCTGACCTGCGGCACATTTCTGAATGGTCTCATCCACATCGGTCTGTTCAGCCGTCCCGCGGGACGGGTTGGGGAATTTCCCGTGCCCGGCCTCACTGAATCTCTGATATCTTTGGGATTTCAATCCGGACGATTGAAAACAGGAACGCCGCCCAGGGTGGACGGAAGAAGCGTGAATTTTTCCGGCCTGGAATCACAGCCCGGAGATCCGGATCCTGTTCCTTTCTCCTTTCGTACCAGACGGATTCATTCGGAGCAGATGCCGGTTTATCTCACCTATACCGGAACCGAGACGCACCGGATCCTTGAATCCGGTCTGGACCGGTCGCCCTTGTACACCGGAAAAATCAAAGGAATCGGGCCCAGGTATTGTCCGTCCATTGAAGATAAAATCGTCCGCTTCAAGGACAAGGAAAGGCATCAGATTTTTCTGGAACCGGAAGGCCGGCGGTCTATCGAATACTATGTCAATGGATTCGCGACCAGTCTTCCGGAGGATGTCCAGCTTCGCGCCATCCATTCCATCCCAGGGCTTGAACACGCGGCAATCACGCGGCTGGGATACGCCATTGAATACGATTTTTTCCCTCCGGTACAACTGAAAGCCAATCTCGAAACGAAAATGCTGGCCGGGCTTTTCATGGCAGGTCAGATCAACGGAACTTCTGGTTATGAAGAAGCTGCGGCACAGGGCCTGATGGCTGGCATCAATGCGGTTCTGATGACACGGGACCAGGATCCATTCATTCTTGACAGATCCGAAGCGTATATCGGAGTGTTGATTGACGATTTGATCACCAAGGGAACAGAGGAGCCTTACCGTTTGTTCACTTCAAGAGCCGAGTACCGGTTATTGCTGAGACAGGACAACGCGGATTTACGGCTTAGCGGATACGGGCATGCTTATGGACTGGTGAATGACGCATTCCTGAGGAGGGTGGAGGAAAAAACAGGCAAGATCAGAACCTGCATCGAGACTGTTCGCAAAATCAAGCCGGATCCGCAAACAATCAATCCGGTTCTGATCGGCAAAAAATCCGCGGCCATTGAGAGCAGACAGGATTTGTACCGGATATTGTCCAGACCGCATATCGGACTGGAGGATCTTTCGCCTGTTCCGGAAGTTACGGATCTTCTGGATTCCCTCGGCGATCTGAGAAAAGAAGTTGTCGAGCAGGTTGAGATCGGGATCAAATATGAAGGCTACCTTCAGAGGCAGGCGGATCAGGTGGATCGTTTCAAGCGCCTCGAGGAGAAAAAAATACCGGATGACATGGATTACATGTCCATCGGTTCCTTGTCCAAAGAAGCGCGGGAAAAACTGAACCGGATCAGGCCGAGGTCACTTGGCCAGGCGGGACGCATCTCAGGAGTGTCCCCGTCTGATCTTTCGGTGCTGATGCTCATGATCCTGAAAAAAGGATAAAGGAAACGTTCCACGTGGAACCTATCGATTGGATTCGACAAGCGACCGAGAAAGCGGGTATTCCATCGGCGGCAGACGCGATGGATCGCTTTGAAAAGTACAGGGCCCTGTTGCTGGAGTGGAACCAGAAAATCAATCTGATTTCGCATTCGGATGAGGAACGTGTCGTCAGCCGCCATTTTCTCGGCTCGATCGGTATACTTGCCTGCATCCGGATGCAGGAAGGAATACGCGTGCTCGATCTGGGCTCAGGCGCCGGTTTTCCCGGGCTGCCGCTGAAAATCATGCGTCCTGATCTGGACATGGTTCTGGTCGAAGCCACGCGGAAAAAAACCGTTTTTCTCAATAGCGTGATCCAATCATTGGATCTGACCGGCATCACGGTTGTGGCGGATCGAATTGAAAATTCAACCCGCGATATACGCCGCGTAACATGGGTCGTCAGCCGCGCGGTTTCGGACATGTCCACGCTTTTCATGTGGAGCCGGCCCGTGCTTTCGAACGGCGGCACTCTGGCCGTGATCAAGGGTGGAACTGCGGAGAAGGAGACAAATGAGTTGATCCGCAGGAAAACGGTCCGCGCTTCGGACTGCCGCCGCATTCCTTATAATCCGTTTCCTGAACACGCGCCCCTGGAAGGAAGCGAATTGGTGCTCGTGCGGAAAGAAAACGGCCGGCCCTAACCTATTACCAATTATTAACATTATAATTTTATAATGCCACTTACCCGAATTCAATCCTCGATCTGGGAGTCCGTACAGGAAAAGAGCCTGGACACGGCCATGATGCACGGCGCGTCCGTGGACATCAAGGGTCTGGCCGGCTCCATGAAAACGCTTTTTCTGTCCCTTGTCTCCGAGAGGCTCGGGCCGGCGATACTCGCGGTTTTCCCGGATCGCGAGGAAGCCGAATGGGTCGCTGAGGAGATGGACTCCCTGCTCGGCGGCGACCAGTCCGCATTTTTCCCCGGAGGCGACGGCGAAGACGGCGACAAGGTCCAGCTCAATCCGAGAAAAATCGGTATGCGCATGGAGGTGCTCCGGGACCTTCTGCTGGCGAAGTTGAAGTTCGTCTCAACCACGACGGACGGAGTCATTCAGAAGCTTCCCCCGCCGGGATCATTGGAACAGACACTGGTGCGGATATCCGGCGGCGCGGAATGGAATTTGTCCGCACTGACCGGCCGGCTCGTCGATTTCGGGTATGTCCGGGAAAGCATGGTTGAAGCGCCGGGCGAATTCAGTCTCAGGGGCGGCATTCTCGACATTTTTCCCCTGACCGGAGAACTGCCTCACCGTATCGAATTTTTCGGCGACAGAATCGAGTCCATCAGGACCTTCGATGTGGCCACCCAGCTCTCGACTGCGCGAGCAGACGAGCTGGTGCTTGTTTCCGCGCCTTCCATGGACAAGGAAGCCTCGGGCTCCCTGTTCCAGTACTTTCCGGCGAAAAGCCTGATTTTTCTTGAGGACCCGGAATGGATGATGGCGCAGATCGAGAAGGAGCGGCAGAAGGAGCGCAAGGGCATTTGGGATCCGGAAACCATCGAGTCGCTGCTTCGGCCGTTTCCGGTCTGCCGTTTTCACACCCTGACGGGCGGCTCCGATTGCGTCGATCTGGGCGGAAGAAGCCCCTTCAAGCCGGGCCCGCATGTGGCCGATATACGCCGGGGCTTGTCCGGCCTTACGGCGAAAAGCGAACCGGTCTGGATTCTGTGCGAGAACGATAGCCAGAAAAAGAGGCTCTCGGATGTGCTGCAGCTGGCGGAAGATCCGATCCCGGAGGTGCGGCTGGTCATCGGGCCGCTCAAGCGCGGTTTTTCCCTTCCCGAACCCTCGGGCCACGTGCTGACCGAGAGCGACCTTTTCGGCAGGATTTTCAGGAAAAGGAAAAAGGAGCGTTTCCGCGACGGTATTCCCATCAGGGAACTGTCGTCTCTCCAGCCCAGCGATTTCATCGTCCATGTCGATCACGGCATCGGCAAGTACCTGGGGCTCGAAAAGATCAGGGTCCGCGAACAGGAACGCGAATGCCTGGCTGTGCTCTACCAGGAAGGCGACAAGCTGTACGTTCCGGTGGAGAAAATGGAGCGGGTGCAGAAATACAGGGGCCGGGAGGGCATGGACCCCGTGCTGAGCAAGCTGGGAGGCGGGCAGTGGGAAAGACTGAAGGCGAAGACTAAAGAGAGCGTCAAGGCCGTGGCCAGGGAACTGATCGCCCTGTACTCCTCCCGGCAGATGCTTCCGGGCCACGCGTTTCCGCCCGATTCCACGTGGCAGAAGGAGCTTGAAGCGAGCTTTCCCTATGACGAGACGCCCGACCAGACCGGGGCCATTGACGACGTGCGGCAGGACATGGAAAAGCCCAGGCCGATGGACAGGCTGGTTTGCGGGGACGTCGGATACGGGAAGACGGAAGTGGCGGTGCGCGCGGCCTTCAAATGCGTGACGGATGGAAAGCAGGCGGCCGTGCTCGTGCCGACCACCATTCTGGCCGAGCAGCACTACCGGACTTTCAGGGAGCGGCTCGGCCGGTTTCCCGTGTCCGTGGAGATGCTGTCGAGATTCAGGAGCCCGAAGGAGCAGAAGCAGATCATCGAGAAAGCGAAGGCCGGAAAAATCGACGTGCTGGTCGGCACGCACCGGCTGATTTCGAAGGATGTGGGGTTCCGGAATCTCGGGCTCCTTGTCATCGACGAGGAACAGCGTTTCGGGGTCCGTCACAAGGAAAGGCTGAAAACGCTGAGGCACTCGGTGGACGTACTCACCCTTTCGGCCACGCCCATTCCAAGAACCCTCTATTTCTCGCTGATGGGAATACGCGACATGTCCCTGATCAACACGCCTCCCAAGGACAGGCGGCCCATTATCACCGAGGTGCTTCCCTTTTCGGAGGATGTCATCGTGGAGGCGATCAAGCGCGAAACCAGCAGGGGCGGCCAGGTTTTCTTTGTCCACAACCGAATCCATTCCATTTATGCGGTGGCGGACATGGTCAGGCGCCTGGTTCCCGGCCTGGCCGTGGCAGTGGCCCACGGCCGTATGGAGGGGCACGAACTGGAGCGGGTGATGCTCGATTTCGACCGTGGGCACTACCAGTGTCTGGTGTCCACTACCATCATCGAGTCGGGCCTGGATCTGCCCAATGTCAACACGCTCCTGATCAACCGCGCGGACACGATGGGGCTCGCGCAGCTGTACCAGCTGAGAGGCCGCGTCGGCCGGTCCGACCACCAGGCCTACGCCTACCTGTTCACGCCGCCGTTCGACCTGTTGAGCCCGGAATCCGTGAAACGTCTGCGCACGATCGAGGAATTCACCGAACTCGGCTCGGGATTTCAGATCGCCCAGCGGGATCTCGAAATACGCGGGGCCGGAAACCTGCTCGGCGTGGAACAGAGCGGGAACATGGACGCCCTGGGCTATGATCTTTACATGAAGCTCGTGGAGGAGGCGGTCCGGGAAATCAAGGAAGAGAAGGGGGAGGCGCCGGCAGAGGCCGCGGGTATCGAATGCCAGGTGGACGTGGACGAACCGGCATTTCTTCCGGAATTTTACGTTGACGATGAAAGCCTGCGTGTCAATCTGTACCGCAGGCTTGCCGCAATGCGCGTCCAGGCTGAAGTGGACGACTTTGAGAATGAGCTGAAGGACCGCTTCGGCCCATTGCCGGCCGAGGCCCGAACCCTTCTCGAGTCCAGCCGGCTCAGGATGGAAGGCGCGAACCGGGGGTTCCGGAAAGTCGTACTGGAAAAGAACCGCCTGCGGTTGATTTTCGATGATACCTGGTCCGACCGGTTTCCGGACACGGAACAATTTTCGAAACGGATTCGTTCAATCGTGGATTCCATGCCTCAACCTGTCCGCTTTCTGGAAAAGGGCGGATTCGGCATGCTGATTCCGATGGACGGCCGGGATCCGTTCGAAGAAGCGAAAAACATCTTGCAAAGAGTGGAGTGATTCCGTATATTTTTCAATCGGTTACACAGGCACCCAATGGAGGAGATATGAAGTCGGTCACCAAACTGGCTGTATTCGCGTCGTTCGTCGTCGCTCTGGTCTTTTCCGGATGCGACAAAAAGGACCCGGTCGTCGCGAGGATCGGAAATCGAGAGAAAGTCACGCTCACTGAACTCAAGAATGAAGTGAACCGGACCAGCATGTTCATCCGGGCCGACCAGCCCGCTGCGGAAAAGGCCCGTAAAGCCCTGGACGGTCTTATTGACAAGAAGATCAAGCTGATGGCCGCCTACCGCGCCAAGCTGGACCAGGACAGCGCCATACAGAAACTCATGAAACCCGAAGTTCAGCGGGCGATGCTGCAGCGGATGTATGACATTGAAGTGCTGAGTGCTGTCGTACCCGAGAAGGACATCCGGGATTACTACGCCAAATCCGCCAAACAGGTCCTCTTCCGGGACATTGTCTTCAAGCTGCCCCAGCCGGCCGATCCGGCCCAGGAGGACAGCCTGAAGCAAAAAGCCATGGATGTTTATCACCGCATCCGGAAGGGCGAATCCTATCTGGAGATGGCCCGCCAGTTTTCCGAGGACCCGAAGACCGCGTTCAACGGCGGCCTGATGGGCGTCATTCAGTATACGCGGAGCGATGACCCCGTACTCAATGCCGTTTTCTCGATGAAAGCCGGTGCGGTTTCAGAGCCCGTACGGAACAAATCCGGATTCCATATTCTGAAGGTGGAGGAAGTACAGCCCAAGGAAAGGCTTCCGTACGAAAAAGCCAAAGACCAGATTCGCGGTCAGCTCGAACGGGAACGGCGGTCTTTGCTCAACGAGAAGGAAAAGCAGTACGTGGACCGGCTGAGAACGAAAAGCGGCTTCGTCTGGGCGGAACCGGGCATTGACAGCCTGCTCGCGCATTTCAAGGGCAGCCGGCAGTTTTTCCGGGAGGAACTCCGCGATTCGCTCCGCCGGCTTCCGGAATCCGTGCGCAAGCAGGAGCTGGCCCGGTTCAAGGACAAGAACAAGACGATCACGACCGAAACCATCATACAGCGGCTCGATGAAAAGGGTTTCATCAACAGCGTCAGCATCGGTACCCGTGAAGCCCTGATGAACACCATTGACCGGTGGGTGATGACGGATCTTCTGATCGCGTCCGCGGAGAAAAGCGGGCTGGCCGGACACGACCTGGTGAAACAGAGAACCAGGAGAATGATGGAACGCCTGATGGTCGATTCCCTGAATGTGCGCGAGATATGGGGATCCATAAAGCCGGATTCGGCCGCGGTGAGGGCGCATTATGAGGCATTTCTGGACAGTCTCTTCAGCGAACAGCCGCAGGCCCAGATCCAGGAAGTGCTCGTGAACGACCGCGCGCTGGCGGAGCGAATCCGTAGAGAGACGGAAGGCCGATGGGACCTGAGGCATTTTCCGGAACAGCATACCCTGCGTCCCGGCATGAAACAGAAAAACGGGATATTCGACCTCAAGCCGGTCGCTCAATACGGCGAACTCGCGCCCTATCTTCTGAACGCGAAACGCGGGGACACGGGAGGTCCCATCGAACTGAAGAACAAGCAGTATTCTCTTTTCAAGGTGATCTCCAAGCGGGAGAAAAAGGCCCGCCCCTTCGAAAATGTGGAGATTCGGGTCCGGCAGGATCTGATCCGCTCCATCCGCAGGGACAGGGAAAAGGCCTGGCTGGAAGAGCAGAAAGCCAAAATCCGGATCACCATCGACGACAAGGTCCTTGAGCAGGTCGCGAATGCGCAGTAAGACCGGCCGCGCCCTGCGGACCGCCCTGGCCGCGTGGCTGGCATCCGCCTGTCTCTGGACGGCCGGCTGCCGCAACCGGAGCGCCGATGATCAGGTCGCCGCCAGGGTGGGCAAAGCCGAGTTGACTTATAAAACGCTGCGGAGCCGGATGGAGAAACAGGGGCTGCCGCAGTCGCAGGAAACCGAATTCATCGATACCTGGGTCAACGAGGAACTGCTCGCGCAGGAAGCCCGGCGTCAGGGACTGGCCGGTGACGGGGACCTGAAATGGGAACTCGAGCAGACCGAGAATCAGCTGCTGATCAACAAGCTGATCGAAAAGGCATTCTCGGAACAGGTCCGCATCACGGACGATGAAGCGGCCGATTTTTACGAAAAAAACAAATCCCTGTTCACGGTCGAAGAGGATGAGGTCCGCTTCCTGCACATTCTGACGCGGACGCAGGCCGACGCCGAAGCCGCGCTTCAGCAGATACGGGCCGGAAAATCCTTCGAAGAGACGGCCCGCGAACGATCCGTGGATTCTTTTCGCGGGAAAGGCGGGGATGTCGGATTCATCCGAAGAGGCGACGCGGTGCCGGAACTGTCCCGCGCCGCCTTCTCTCTGGCTGATGGCGCTCTCTCGCCGGTGATCCGAAGCAGCCAGGGGTTTCACCTGATCAAGCTGGTCGGCAGGCATGCCAAGGGCGAAACACGCGGTCTGACTGAAGTCCGCAACGAGATCACGCAGAGACTCCGGATCGAAAAGGAACGCAAAGTCTATTACGATCTGCTGTATCAGCTGAAGAGCAGCCGGAAGGTCAGCATCCATCCGTCCGGTCCCGGAGCCGGAACGAATTGATGAGTACCGCTCGGAACGGCGCGGATGATCAGCACACACCTTAACGCCGACGCCCTCGGATCGCGGGATTCGGGGGCCGGCATCCTGGAGTAGCCGGGTGAAAAAATGGAATAACGGGAGCGCCGCCTTGTGTGCGGCGCTCTTTCTGGCGGCTTCGGCCGCGTTGACCGGCCAGGAAATCCTGGACGGAGTGGCGGCTGTGGTCGGGGACGAAATCGTCCAGAAATCGGAACTGGAGCAGATGGCCCAGTATTACGCGCTTCAGACGGGTCTTCGGCCCGCCGATCATCCGGCCGAATACCGGGCGCTGAAACGCGACATCCTGCAGAATCTAATCGATGACCGCGTGATGATGGCCAAGGCCAAGGAAGACACAGTGACCATCGATGACGCCAAGGTGGACGCGGAGCTGGAAAACCGGATCCGGTCCCTGGTCCAGCAGATGGGATCCGAGGCGAAGGTGGAAGCCCAGTTCGGCGCGCCGATCAAGAAGATCAAGCGCGATCATCGGGAAGAAGTGAAGAACATGATGATCGTCCGTGAACTGCAGAACACCAGATTCAGGGGCCTGCAGGTTTCGAGGCGCGAGGTCGAAACGTTCTATGAATCCATACGCGACAGCCTGCCGGAGAAAAAGCCGACGGTGCGGCTGAGCCAGATCCTGCTCCGGATCCAACCGGGCGAGGCGAGCCGGGTGAAGTCGCAGGAGAGGATGCGGCAGATCCGGGACCGCATCCGCAAGGGCGAGTCGTTCGAGGCTCTCGCCCGTGAGTCTTCCGAAGACCCGGGCACCGCGAGCCGGGGAGGCGACCTCGGTTTCGTGGATCGCGGCACCCTGTTCCCGGCTTTTGAGGAGGCGGCCTTTCAGCTGAACCCGGGGCAGGTCTCGGACGTGGTGGAGACGCCGGTGGGGTTTCACCTGATCCAGGTGGTGGAAAAGCGGGGCGACCAGATTCATTGCCGGCACATTCTGATCCGCATCGAGAAAAGCGGATCGGACGATGACATCGTCCTGCAGCGGATAGCGGCGGTCCGGGAAAGGGCACTGAAAGGGGAGGACTTCAATGCGCTCGCCAGGGAATGCTCGGACGATTCCAGCACCCGGGCACAGGGAGGGGATCTCGGGTGGTTCTCCCTGGAGGACGTGCAGATCGATGAATTCCGGAACGCGGCGGACACCCTGGCAATCGGCGAGATCAGCATGCCTTTCGAGACACAGTTCGGCTTTCACGTGGTGAAGATGGAGGGCCGCAGGGAGAAGCAGAAATACAGTCTGGCCGATGATTATGAACAGTTCAGGGCGCGCGCACTTGAATTCAAAATGCAGAAAATGAAGAAACAGTGGATCGATCAGTTGAAGAAAACCATGTATATCAAGGTGAACGAAGACCTGATATGAAGCGATCCCATCCGTCCGGAACCCGGCCCCTTCTTCTTCCGAGGGGCTTTTTTTCATTTTAAGAGCCATGCGCTCCTTCAAGCCGAAATGGCCGTCCGCGGTCCGGGCCGCTTTTTTCGCGGTATGTATCCCGGGCCTTTCCGCGGGACAGGCGGATGAACGGCGGGGCCCGGCAGGCCGGAGCCTCCACCCCGTCGTTGCCCGCGTCCATTACCGGGGCGGGGGGGATTGGTACAATGACCCCTCCGCCATACCCAATCTGTGCCGTTTCATCCGGGAGAACACAACCCTGGACATGACGGACGAGCGTGTGGATGTCACGCTTCTCGATGAGGACCTGTTTTCCCATCCGATTCTGTTCATCACAGGCCATGGACAAATCGTGTTCAACCCCGAGGAAGCGGCCCGCCTCCGCACATATCTGTTGCGCGGGGGGTTCCTGCTCGCGGACGACGATTATGGAATGGACGCTTCATTCCGGCAGGCCATGAAAACCGTTTTCCCGGATCGGGATCTCGTTGAACTTCCTTTCTCGCACGGCATCTATCGTGTTCATTTTCCCTTTCCGGACGGTCTTCCGAAAATACACGAACATGACAATCAGCCGCCGAGGGGCCTTGGCATTTTCGATGACCGCGGCCGGCTCATGGTCTTCTACGCTTTCGAATCCAATCTGTCGGATGGGTGGACGGATTCCGGAGTTCACCATGACCCGGAAGACAAGCGGGAGGAAGCCCTGAGAATGGGCGCGAACATCGTCATCTGGGCGCTGACTCGCTGACGATAGATCTGCTTCACTGGAGTATAGAAGATTTCCCGCCCAGCGGTGCGGGCGGAGGGGAGCTTCGAAGCGGCGGATATGGCAAGTTCAAGGGAAATATCGGCATTCGGCAGGATCATCCGGCGCCTGAGCGGCCTGAGACGCACGATCAAGCAAAAGGCCCTCAGTGAGGGAGTATGCCGCGCCGAGGGAGCGCTTCTTGCGGCGACTGTTCTTTCAATGACCCTCGAAATGCTGTTTTGGATGCCTCCGGCATGGAAAATGACACTGTGGATTTCAGCCGGAGCGGTTTTCCTGACAGTGTTTTTTTTCCTCGTTTTCCGGCCGCTTTTCTCGCTTCTCTTCCGCACTCAGGTTCCGTCCGATGATGTCCTGGCCGGCAGGGTCGGGGCTTTTTTCCCGGAAATCAGGGACAGATTGCTCAATGCCCTGCAAGTGGCGAGGTCGGCGGCGGATCCGGCGGATGGCACCTCTCCCGAACTGGCCGAAGCGGCGGCAAACGCGGCCTGGAAGGCGGTCGAGAATCTCGATTTCACGGCTGCCTCCGGAGCAGCGCCGGCGTGGCGCAGCCTGCGGTTTCCGGCTGTGGTTGCGGCCGCGTGTCTGGCTGTTCTTGCCCTCTTCCCGCGGGACCTGCCCGACGCCGGCCTGAGGCTCCTGCATCCGGGAACGCGTTATGCGAAGCCCCTGCCATTCGGCGCCGTAATCCGTCCGGGTTCGGTTCGTATCGTGGAGGGCGAACCGCTGGTTCTGTCCGTGGAAGGCCGGCCGCTTCCAGCAGGCCGTGTCAGGCTCCTGATCCGCGACAGCCGGAACGAACGGTCCGTGGATCTGAGCCGGCCTTTCCGGTACCGGATTCCTGCCGTCACAATGGAATTCGACTACGCATTCCGGTTGCCCGGCTTCCGCAGCGGCTGGTACGAAGTGCGCCTGCTGAGGCGCCCGGAACTGAAGAGTCTTGAAGTCAGGGTGACGCCTCCCCGCTACACGGGCGCGGGCCCGGTTACGCTTGAAAAAAATGTAGGGCACGTGGAGGCGCTCCGTACATCCGGCATTGCCGTGGCCCTGAAATCAAGCAAGCCGATCAGGAAGGCGACTCTGGTTTTCGGGAGTGGAAAGCGGCTTCCGATGGAGTGTTCCGGAGACAAGGCCTCGGGCCGCTTCACTCTGACGGCCGAAGATCGTTATTGGATCGATGTGGAGGATTCCCTGGGCCTGGGCAACAGGCATCCGGTGCGATACACCCTTCAGGTCCTGGACGACAGGCCGCCGGAGGCCGCGGTTCTGTTTCCCGGGCCCTCGGCGGAAATGGACGCGTCCGGCCGGCAGGCGCTGGCGCTGGAGGGCACCGACGACTACGGCGTCACGGAAGGGAGAA
>CAZNXX010000047.1:0-13979 GCA_964577095.1 uncultured bacterium
AAAACACCGGGAGGGAGAAAATGCCTGTGCGGAAAAATAAGTTCATCGGCGGGCAGTATTATCATGTTTATAATCGAGGAGTCAATAAGGGCCTCGTCTTTCATTCGGAAGATAATTATCGATACTGCATCCAGTTGTTGAAGAAGGGCCTTGTTGACACAAAAATCGGTGTCATTGCTTTTTGTCTGATGCCGAATCACTACCATCTGCTGATCCGGCAGGAAGGAACCGTACCGGCGGATCGCTGGCTGGGCGTTGTTTTCAATGCCTTTGTTCAGGCCTTGAATAAGCAGGTCGGCAGAACGGGAGCCTTATTTGAGGGCCGCTTCAAGAGCATCCTCATCGACAGAAATGAACACCTCATGCATTTATGTCGCTATATTCACCTGAATCCGGTTAAAGCCGGATTGGTTGAAAAAGCCGCGGATTGGAAATATTCCAACTATTTGGAATGGCTGGGGGTCAGAAGAGATGGTTTGTTTGACGCTTCTGTCCGAGATGACTACTTCAAGATGCCGAGCGCATATGCGGATTTTGTGTCCGATGGAATGAGTCGGATCGCGGATACAAAGATGATCGAACGGTATTTGATCGGTGATGATTGAGAGGGAGAACGCTCCGGGAGGTTCTCAACCTCCCGGAGCGTACCAGGCACCGCCGCATTGAAGGCCCGGAGCGTACATCATGAGGAGGAAATAATGCGATTTTTAATCCCGAAAACCGTCCCGTTTCTCGCGATCTCGTTTGGTTTCGCTGCCGCATCCGCCCAAATCGCGCAGAAGGATTCCGCGTTCTACGCGGAAAAGATCATCTGGGGACAGAAGAAAACCGTGCTGACCATGGATTTTTCGGGGGTCGAGCATCCGTCCGCCGTTGCGGACTGCCGGCCGGTTTTCCACACGCCGCCGGTCCGGCAGGACACGACCAGCACCTGCTGGTGCTTTTCGGGCCTGTCTTTCGTGGAATCCGAACTGCACCGTCTGAGCGGCCGGGCCGTCAAGCTGTCTGAAATGTATGTCGTGTACTGGGAGTATGTCGAGAAGGCGCGGCGGTATGTGCGCGAGAAGGGGAACTCCGAGTTCGGGGAAGGCTCCGAACAGGAAGCCGTACTGCTCCGGATGAAAGAGTACGGCATCGTGCCCGCGTCCGACTATTCGGGCCTGCTGAACGGCGCGGTCAAGCACAACCACGGAAAACTCTTCCGCGAGCTCCGGGACTTCCTCTCGTATCTGAAAGCGCAGGAAAACTGGGATGAGACATACGCTCTGGCCAATGTCCGGCTCATTCTCGACCGGCATCTCGGCAAACCGCCCGAAACGATTCTGGTGGACGGTAAACGGATCACCCCGCGCGATTATCTGGAAAAGAAACTCCGCTTTCCCCTGGACGCGTACGTTTCCTTCCAGTCCTGCATGACCGACACCTTTTTCACCAAAGGCGAGTTCAAGGTTCCGGATAACTGGTGGCACAGCGCCGAATACTGGAACGTCCCGCTGGAGGAATGGTCCGCCGCGATCACGGCCGCGATCCGAGGCGGTTACTCGGTCGCCATCGGCGGCGACGTGTCCGAATCCGGCAAGGACAAGGACAGCGGCCTGGCCGTCATCCCGACCTACGACATACCGGGCGACCGGATCGATCAGAGCAGCCGCGAACTGCGCATCGACAACCGGACCACGGGCGACGACCACGGCATTCACATTGTCGGAGTATTCCGGGTCTGCGGGCATGACTGGTTTCTGATCAAGGATTCGGGCTCCGGCGCGCACGAAGGCCCGTATCACGGATATTCCTTCTACCGTGACGATTTCGTGAAACTCAAAATGCTCACCTTCCTCGTCCACCGGGACGCGGTGAAGGATCTGCTCCGGAAATGCGAAAAGAACTGATTTTCGGATTTTTCACTTCGGCCGTGATTGCCGCGTCTGTCGCGGTTCAGTCACTGGATGCCTGCACCTCCGTCGTCGTGGGCCGCAAGGTTTCCGCGACCGGCGCCGTCCTCTTCGGCCACAACGAGGACGACTTCGGAGACCGGGTGGTCAACGTCTGGAAAGTTCCGAGAACACAGCACGGCCCGGAAGAGACCGTCCGGTTCCTCGACGGAGCCGAAATCCCGCAGGCCGCCGAGACCTGGGCCATGCTGTGGTTCCAGGTCGACGGGCTGAAATACTCCGACCTGTACTGCAACGAATGGGGCGTGACCGTGGCCAGCGACGCCTGCCCCTCCCGGGAGATGAATCCGGTTCTCACGGAAGGCGGCGCGGGCTGGCCGCTCAGGCGCGTGGTGGCCGAACGCGCCAGAACCGCGGCCGAGGGGGTGCGGATAGCCGGCGAACTCCTGAACCGTTTCGGTTATCCGTCATCCGGCCGGACCCTCGTGATCTGCGATTCGAAGGAAGGGTGGCTCCTGTCCATGGCCGCAGGTAAGCACTGGGTCGCCCAGCGGGTTCCGGACGATGCCGTGGTCGTGCTTCCCAACACCTACGTGGTCCGCGGCGTGTCCGCCGGCGACACGGAGAATTTCAGGCTCTCGTCCGAGGATCCCGCGGCATATGCCCGGTCCGCGGGGTGGTGGTCGCCCGATACGGACGGGCCCTTTGATTTCAGCCGGGCGTACCGGCCGGCAGGGTCCGATCCGGAGGCGCTGGAGAGGAGGAACTTCAGCCTGCGGCAATGGCGCGGCCTGTCCATGCTCACCGGCAAGTCCATCCCGGAGGCTGAGGCGGAACGCGAAGGCCTTCCTTTTTCAATGAAACCGCTAAAAAAGGTCGGTATTCGCGACGTGATGGCCGTTCTGCGAGATCATTACGAGGGCACACCGCACGCGGTTCCGCCAGGAGAGGGAATATCGCCTCATGCCTGCGGCGAACGGACCATCTGCCACGCCATGACGCTTTTCTCGACGGTCGCCGAGCTTCGCGGCGACGTTCCGTTTCCGATGACGGCTAAAATCTGGACTGCTTTCGGCAGGCCGGACGTCACGCCCTTCACCCCCTGGTATGCATGCATCGAACGGACGCCGGATGCGTTTCACGGCCGATCCGGGTCCGGATCGGCATCCGAATCCGCGGCAGCCGAAGCGGCTTTTTTCCGCCATTTTAATCCCGTTCCCGGAACGTTCGCGCCGGACGACTCGTCCGCGTTCTGGATATTGAAAAACCGCGCGGACCGCATCGACCGGGATTATTTCCGGCTCATCGGCGGAGCCGCGGAATGGCGCTCGGAAGTCGAAGATGAAATATTCGTGACAGCGGACCGGGTTGAAAAGGAAGCCGTTTTGCTGCATGCGAAAGATCCGGATCAAGCCGTCCGTTTCATCACCGCGATGGTTGATTCGCTCGCCACGGTCCCCCTGCGTTGCCCCGGGAGAGTATCAGGCCGATGAACAGGAAGCCGCAGACACAGGATCCTGTGGGTTCGGACAGCCGGGGCATCCCGTTTTTCAGCCGTCTGCATGTCCGTCTGATCCTCTTCTTCGCCGGTCTGCTGATCACCGTGCTGGCCCTGGGAGGGCTGTCCGTGCAGTGGACCGTCCGGCGGGCGCTGGAGGACGAGCTGGGACGCAAACTCGAATCGGTCGCGGGCGCGGCGGCAGCGGCGTTCGATTCCGAGGAAATCGGCTATCTGCTCGCTTCACCGGGTCCGAGGACACTGGACTATTTTCAAGGCAAGCTCGGGCATTTCCGGGACCTGACCGGAGCCGAGCGCGTCGTGCTCTTCGACGCGGACCGGCGCGTCCTGCTGGACACGCGCGAGGGCTCCGCTTCCGGAGAGGAGCTGTTTTCGCTCCGTTTTCACCGTGAAAAGACGGAGGCGATCGGCAGGCGGGAGCGGTCGCACACGATCCTGTTCCGCGGCATCGACGGCCGGCCGACCATGACGGGTTTCGCGCCCCTGATCCGGGACGACCGGGTGGTCGGTGGGGTCGGCGTGGACGGGAGCGCGGAATTTCTCGGCGCGGTCGACGCGCTCCGCAGGCGGCTTTTTCAGATCGCTGCTGCGGGCGCAGCGGCGACCGGTTTGCTGGCATTTATTCTCTCCAAGAGCATCACCCGGCCGATCGGGGGACTGGTTCGCGCTTCGGAACGGATCGGCGACGGCCGGTACGATGATCCGATCCCGACCGCAGGGGGCGGGGAGATCGGCCGGCTGGCCCGCACCATGGAGTCCATGCGCCTCCGCGTCGTGGAACGCGAACGCGAGCTCAAGGCCATGGTGGCGGGCGTGGCCCATGAAATACGCAATCCGCTCGGCGGCATCGAACTGTTCGCGGGCCTGCTCGCGGACGAAACCGCGTCGAATCCGGACGCGGTGAAGCACGTTGAAAAAATATCCAAAGAGGTCCGATATCTCCGGGACATTGTGGACCGGTTCCTGGAGTACGCGCGTCCGGACGAACCGCACCGGACGGCCTTCGGGGCGCGTGAGATCCTCCTGGATGCCGCAGGCCTTCTGGAATCCGAATTCCGGGCATGCGGCGTCCGCCTGTCCGCGGACGGTTTTCCGGAAAACGTCCGGGTCCTCTGCGATCCCAGCCACTTCAAGCGTATCTGTTTAAACCTGATGCGCAACGCCGCGCAGGCCATGCCCGCCGGCGGCCTTCTCTCCGTGGAGGCGGCGCCGGAAGGTGGCCGGATCGCTGTCCGGTTTGCCGATACGGGCGCCGGGATTCCGGAGGAGATCCGTCCTTCTGTGTTCAGTCCCTTCTTCACCACGCGCGAAAAGGGAACCGGGCTGGGGCTTTCCATCGTGCGTCAGCTCGCGGAAGCGAATGGCGGAACCGTCCGTCTCGTACGGACAGGGCCGGAGGGGACGGTGTTCGAGATTGTGATGGAGAAGGGCTGAAGAGACAGGTCAATCGGTTCCGGGTTTCGAGTTCCGAGTTCCGGGTTAAGGCGTGAAAAAAATCTGCAGCTCCGGGAGCATTGAGTTGAAATCGTTTCATATTCGGGCAATGTTATTTCTTTAACTCGGAACCCGGAACTCGGAACCCTTTCATCGATCACGAACAGACGAAAGAAGCCTCCATGTCCGACGCTTCCAGCCGCCCCGCATTCCGCATCCTCGTCGTCGAGGACAATGACACGCTCCGCGAGGGCATGACAGCCGTGCTCGAGAAGGAAGGCTATGACGTGCGCGCCGAATCGGACGGGGCCGCGGCCCTCCGGGTTTTCGAGGAGAGACCCGCGGACCTGGTGATCACCGATTTCCGCATGGCGGGCATGGACGGCCTGGCGCTTCTCGGCCGGATCAAGGGTCTGAGGCCCGAAACCGAAGTCATGATGGTCACCGCCTTCGGCACGGTGGACCTCGCGGTGGAGGCCATGAAAGCCGGCGCGTGGGACTTCCTGCCGAAGCCGTTCTCCGGGGACGCCCTGAAGCTCAAGGCGGACCGCGTGTTCCGGATCGTGTCCGAGCGCCGGGCCGCCTCGCGCCTGGCGGACGAGAACCTGTACCTGAGGGACGAATTCGTCGGCCGGGTGGGCGAGAACGGAATCGTGGGCCGGTCGGACCGCATGCGCGCTGTTTTCGCCGACATCCGGAAAATCGCGTCCAGCGACAGTTCCGTCCTGATCTTCGGCGAGAGCGGAACGGGCAAGGAACTGGTCGCTCGGGCCGTTCACGAGAGAAGCGGCCGGAGCGCGGGGCCCTTCATCCGCGTGGCATGCGGTGCGCTGGCCGAAGGGATTCTCGAAAGCGAGCTGTTCGGCCACGAAAAAGGCGCGTTCACCGGAGCGATCCGACAGAAGCGGGGCCGGTTCGAGCTCGCGGACGGGGGCACGCTCTTCCTGGACGAGATCGGCGACATCACGCCCTCCACCCAAGTCAAGCTGCTCCGCGTCCTGCAGGAACGCGAGTTCGAGCGGGTGGGCGGGGAGGAGACGATCCGCGTCGACGTGCGCATCATCGCGGCCACGCACCGGGACCTGCAGGCCGATGTGAAGGCGGGACGCTTCCGCGAGGACCTGTATTACCGGCTCCACATACTGCCGGTGCGGCTTCCGCCGCTCCGGGAAAGGCGGGAGGACATACGGCTTCTGGCCGATCATTTCATACGCAGGATGTCGTCGCAGATGCGGAAGCCCGGAGTGACTCTCTCCGACGAAGGCATCCGCATTCTCGAATGCTATGACTGGCCGGGCAATGTGCGGGAACTGGAGAATGTTCTGGAAAGGGCGCTGGTCCTCTCGGATGACGATCGGATCGGATCGGAAAATCTTTCTTTTCTCTCGGTCAAACCTGAAGGCATGGATGTTGCGAAAGACGGCATGGATCTCGACGCCACGCTGGAAGCGGTTGAAAAGCGACTGCTTGAAAAAGCCATGACCCTGTCCGGCGGCGTCAAGGCCAGAGCGGCCAAATTGCTGAACATCAAGGAAAGCGCGCTCTATTATAAGCTTGAAAAATATGGGATTAGTCCCGGATCGGGCCCGCCATGAAGACAGTACCTTTCATCACCTACCTCTTGTTTCTGCAATTTTTGAATCCCCTGAACGTATCCGGTCTGTCCGGCACGAATGACCTGGAATCCCTCGAAAAACTGGGCCTTTCTATAGAAAAATCGTTGGATTCCCTCCAGTCCGTCCGGAGCCGGATTCAGAAGGACGGCGAAGCGATTGCCGCTCAGATGGATATGCTCCGCTCGAAGGAGATGCTGAGCCCCAAAGAGCACAGGCAGATGGAAAAATGGCTCCAGACCTCCCAGCGGCTCGACGAAGAAATGAACCGGCTGAGGAAAGACCTGGCGGACTGCCAGAAAAGGCGGGATGAATCCGCGGGCCGGTTGATCGGCGCGATTCAGGCGGCGCTCTCGGAAATCCGGGAGGAGGCGGAAAACGCGGACAGCAGGCGAAAAGGCGAACTGGCGGCGGTTTTGCAGGATCTGCTCAAACGGAAAACGGCGTGGGAATCGCGCCTGTCCGCCGGGCCCGTGCCGATCCGGCAGTCGGATCCGGTGCAGATTCAGCCGTGGAACAGCCCGGAGGATATCCGTCTGAAAGCGAACCTGCTTCAGGACGAAGCCGAGTCCGCGCGGAATGAAATGCAACGGATCAACGGACGCATCCGATCGCTCCGCGAGGAAAGGGACGTACGGCGGAACGTAGCCGAACTGTCGCGGGAACTCGCGCTTTTCAACGAGCAGGATGAACTGTTGGGCCGGCGGATGGAGTCCGCAGACGCCGGCGGGAAGCTGGGAACCGAGGCGACATACGACGGTCGGGGCAATCCGATCGACGTGCCGCCGGGCTGGAACGGGGAAAATGCCGGCACGGAACTGCCTTCCGGCTGGGTTGCGGAAGGGGCCGGCGCGGAAAGCGAACCCGCCGACCTGAACTCCCGCATCGACCGGCTGGAGAAATACAGGCGGAGGCTGGCGGCGCGCGCGGACAGCCTCTCGGCCAGGGCCCGATGGTTCCTGAAAAGGGCCGCGGAAGCGGCGGACTGAGCGGCCGGCCCCCTGATGAAACCGCTTCCAGCCTTCATTTTCATTCCGGCGTGGCTCGCCCTGACGGCTCTGCCCGCATCCGGCGGGCAGGGCGCGGCGCGACTTTCTCTCGCGGTTCTCGGCGACTCCAATGTCTTCGAATCGGACAGCGCCGCGGTTCCGGACCGTATCGCGCGGGTCTGGACGGAGATCGGGGCACGGGTTCGGCCGGCAGGCGCCGTGACCCTTTCCGCGGATTATTCGGCGGGCGCGGACGTGTACTCGGCCCACCCGTCCGAAACCCGGCATGTGCACGCCGCGGGCCTTTCAGCGGAAACGGGAACCCGGAAGGGTTATTCGGCCGGTGCGGAATTGCGGGGCAGGGCCAAAACATTCATGCGGGACGGCCGCGGATACGCGGGCTGGAGCGCGTCTCCCTTCGTCCGTATGAACCTCTTCGGCCGCGCGGTGATGCGGCTCGGATGGTCAGCAGGCGGTTTCGATTACACGCCGTCCAGCAGCTTCGATTTCCGCTCCTCGGAATGGAGCGCGGCCGTGGAATCATCGCCCCTGCCGTCGGTCAAGTGGTCGCTCCGGGCGTGTTCCCGGTCCCTGCGCTTCGAAAGGCGGGCGGTCGGACGCAGCGGGCGGGAATTTCCGGAACCCGAATGGCGGTTTCTGGACGGCCGGCAGAGGGACCGGATCTGGGAAACAGCCGCTTCGATCGAAGCCTACTGGTGCGCCCTCTGGATGTGCCGGTTCTCCATGCAGAGGAACCGGTCCAACAGCTATGGCTATTCCTTCCGGGATCCTTTTTTCGAGATCGGCCTGGGCAAAATGCTGCCCTGGGGCCTGAATGTCCGCGCGTTCTGGACGCATCGGGAGAAAACCTATGCCGACGGCCTGGAAGCGCTGATCCGGATCCGTCCGGACGCCGAGGATGAAACCAACAGCCAGGCCCTTCTGGACCTGTCCCGCCGTTTCGGCAACGGGTGGACGGCCCGGTTACGGGCCGCGCGGTACAGGAACGAATCTCCGATACGGGCACTGTACTACCGGAAGACGATCGCTTCCCTGGGACTCACGCGGGAATGGTGAACCAATGCGGATGGGGATTTGAATGAAACTTCCGATGACGGCTCTTGCCATTCTGACGATGCTGGCCGGCCTGCCCCGGTGCGACCGGAACGATAATCCGCTCGGCCCCTCCCGGGGAGCTGGGATGGAGGCCGACTACGAAGTCATCCGCGCGCTGTTGGCCGACACCACCCTTGTCCCCTGTCCGGTGATCGTCATGGTGGACAGCACGGGAGTCGGACCCGGTTTCACGATGAACGTGGAGTGGAACTGGCTGAAGCAGGCCATTCCGGGTGTGTCGAAAGAGGCTTGGAAGAGCTTCAGGAGCCGAAACACCCGCCAAGTTCCGCTGCGGGGCTTTCAATGTCCGGAACGAAGCGTTGTTTTCCTTGATGCCCGGTCCTCGTGGGATTGGGAACGGACCGTTCCGGGCGCCTGTGGAGCGAATACGGTCTCGTTGGCTGGATTCAACCGGGACCGGACCGAGGCCCTGATCTACTGGTCGGTGTACTGGGCGCCGCTGGCCGCTTACGGATCACTGATCCGGCTCGAGAAGAAGGAAGGGGAATGGGTCGTGAGCCGGTCCGTGATGATATGGATTTCATGACCGTCCCCTCTCTCATTCCATGGAGGAATATCAAATGAGAAAAATCCTGATATTTGCGGCCGCGCTCACGGCCTTATCCTGCGACCGGGACCTGTCCACGATCGGAAACGTTGATCCGCGGCCGGCTCGTGAAATGACCGCTCTGGAAAAACGCGTGTCCGAGGCCTCCAATGCTTTCGGCTTCAACCTGTTCGCGGAAGTGTGCCGGGAGGAGGGTCCGAAGAACGTGTTCGTGTCCCCGTTTTCCGTGTCCATGGCCCTGGGGATGACGCTGAACGGAGCTGCGGGCGGCACGGAAGCGGACATGCGGGCGACGCTGGGTTTCGGGACCATGACCCAGGACGAGATCAACGCCTCCTACCGGGGTCTCCTCGATCTTCTGCCCGCCGCGGACTCGAAAACGGTCATGGAAATCGCGAATTCCATCTGGTACAGAATGGGATATCCGGTGCGGCAGGCCTTCATCGACATGAACCGGCAGTGTTTCGACGCGGCGGTCCGGGGGCTGGATTTCTCCGACCCGGCCGCGCCGGACATCATCAACGGCTGGATTTCGGACAAGACGCACGGTCGCATCGACGAGATGATCGAGGACATCGATCCGATGACCGTGATGTTTCTGATCAATGCCGTGTATTTCAAGGGGATCTGGGTGACCGCCTTCGATCCGAAAACCACGCGGGACGAATATTTTTATCCCGCCGGCGGGTCCGCCGTGTCCTGCCGGATGATGTCGCAGAAGGCGGAGATCGGATATTTCCGGACGCCGGATTTCCGCGCCGTGGAACTGCCGTACGGCAACGGCCGGTTCGCCATGGCCCTGTTCCTTCCGGAGGAGGGGTGCTCCACGGACGCTTTCATCGGGGGGTGGACGGAAACCGCGTGGCGGGGATGGAGAGATGACTTCGTAAGACGGGAAATGGACCTGTATCTCCCGAAGTTCAAGGTCGAGTACAAGATTACCCTGAGTGACGCGTTGAAGGCCCTGGGCATGGCCGCCGCTTTCGACGGCAGGGCCGATTTCAGCCGGATCACCGGAAGCGTCGGCCCATACATCAGCGACGTTTATCACAAATCCTTCGTCGAGGTGGACGAGAAAGGCACGGAAGCCGCGGCTGTAACGGTCGTGGAGATCCGGGAGACTTCCGCGGGACCGGACGAAGGCACGATCCGCTTCGACCGGCCTTTTGCCTTCGCAATCTACGAAAAGACTTCCGGGACCATGCTGTTCATGGGGAGAATCGAAACCCTGACGCAGTGATCTGTCCCGCAGGACCGTAAACGAAGAGGCTCCGGAAATCCGATCCGGAGCCTCTTTTTAATTCCACGATGCCCGCCGGCGCTACCGCTCCAGCACCATTTTTCGAACCGTTGCGTTACTTCCGGCCTGCACACGGATCAGGTACACGCCGGACGGAGCGGGCATTCCCTTGTCGTCCGTGCCGTCCCACGCGAGGCCGTGCTCTCCGGCCGGGAAGGTCCTGTCCGCGAGAGACGCCACGCGCTGGCCCATCAGGTTCCAGACGTCCGCCGAGACACGCGACGGGACGGCCAGGCGGAACGGGAAGCGGGTCGACGGATTGAACGGGTTGGGATAGTTCGGAGACAAGGCGAACGCGGCCGGCGGTTCGGCCGGACCGTCCGTGCCGGAGGCCCTGCTCACATAGGCCCGGATCAGATAGACAAACGAGGAGTCCTGATGCGGCCCCACGGAATACCAGTTCGGCAGGCTGGTTCCCTCGGGGTCGTTCATCCAGGTCAGGCTGTGCTCCGAACCCGCCCGTTTCTGTTCCGTGACCATGACCCGCTGGCCGACGGTTCCCGCTCCCTGGTAGATGAAGGCCACTGCGAAAGGCGACCCGGCGTCTATGTCGTGCGCCGTCAGGTCAATGGTCGCCCAGTTCTCGAAGGGAACCGGGTAAGGCACGGGAGTTACGGTGGCGATGGACGCGGTCACGGGAAAAGCCAGAATTTCGCCGAGCGGTGTGGGTCGGGTCACGCCGGTGTGCCGCCACACGCCTCCCGTGATCGCGCCCGCGCGTCGCAGGGCCACGCGCACGGAATCCAGTTTCGCGCCGGGAACCGCGTCAAAGGTCACACAGACCGTGTCGCTGGCGGAGAGCGTCAGATAGCCCGAAGGCTCGGTCAAGTCCCATTTCAGCTCCGCTGCGCCGGACGCGGATCCGTTGGTGGTGTAGGATACGAGGGCCTGCTGGTTCAGGTGGGTGTTCATGCAGATGAATGTCCGTTCGCCGGCAGCGGGGTCAAGCTCGGGCT
The DNA here is from genome assembly GCA_964577095.1 of uncultured bacterium. Classification (GTDB taxonomy): domain Bacteria; phylum Zhuqueibacterota; class QNDG01; order QNDG01; family DTFT01; genus JAFGAX01. The sequence continues at coordinate 11,388 of CAZNXX010000047.1, forward strand.
CGTCGTACTCGACCCCGGGCGTGACGTCGATCACGCGGGGCCCGGCGGCTCCGGTTTCGACCGCCTTGATCAGCAGATTCGGGCTGTCGGTTTCGAAACGGATGCGGAATCCGGAATTCATCGGGAATCGCAGGTAGACAGCCGCCAGGGGCTCAACGGTCCGGCTGTCCGACACATCTGAAAACGGATACACGACCGGAACGGGTTTCATGATCCCCGGATCCGCGTATCCGTACCGGGTATCGAAGGACCGGTCGTTCAGGATGTTGGCCACGAGCCAGTCCCGGAAAAGCGCGTTGAAATCCCGGCCGAGCGAGATCGCGGTCAGACCCGCGTTGATTCCCGTAATGCCGATCTTGGTGCTGGCGACCATGGGACGGAAAACGCCTGTCCCCGCCTGCTCGCCGATGTACGCCATGAAGCGCGCGGCGCGCGAATAATCCCCGTGCACGCCCTCCTCCCCGTACCGCCAGCCCAGGAGCGTGGTGTTTGTTTCGTTGACGTAATGATTCTGGTCGTACATGGGATAGCCGCAGACGATCTCGGCCTGCAGCGAACAGCCTTCCTTGACGAAGTTGATCTCTTCGGGGTCCTGTTGCCAGTGTATCATGTGCTGGAATTCGTGCGCCGTGATGCTCATGGATTCCCGGATGTCTTCTTCGGAGGTAAGGTTCACCGGATCGGCGTCCAGAAAAATCATCTCCGCCCGGTTGCTCTTCGATATGTCGTACTCATGGGTGGAATCGAAATATCCACCGACGTATCCGCCCGTCGCGGCGAAGTCGTCCCGGATGTCCAGAATCAGAATGATGACGCGGGAATCGCCGTCCACGTTCGGAACGGATCCGAAGATGTCGATGTCCATCCGGTAAATGCCCCGGTTCGGATCGGCCGGTGTCCGCAGGTCGAAGACGTTCCGGATCGAATCCACGGATGCCTGGGTGACCCGGGTTCCCCAGACGGCATTCTCCACGAAGATGTAACAGTGATCGCCTACGGCGCGGCAGGTCGAGGGCACGAGGTAATCCTTTTCGGTCGTGAAATCATAGGCGTACCACCCGCGCGTGTACCCCACGGAGAAGGACCAGGCGGGCTTGCGCAGCGGGACGCTGATTTTCCATTCCGGATGCAGGCGCAGTCCCTCGATGAGGGCGCGTTCGCGTTCTCGGAGCAGGACGGACGCGGGGATGCGCCGGATCCGCCGGCCCGTTTCCCGCTCGAGGGTGAGTTCTCGATTGAACGCTTCGGATGCAAGTCCGGCCGGGACCGCGGAAAGGATGAGGATCGGCAGAAGGATCCGGATGATGGCGTGTCTGTTTCGCATGCAGACTCCTTGATCCGCCGGATTCCGGCGGGATGACAGGTTTGGCTGAGTGAGCGGTTGATGCGGCGGAAGGCCGGTCATCGCCGCACCGGCCGGCAACCGGCATCCGGAATCGCTGTCACCGGGTGGCGCCGGCATCCGGCCGCGGTGGTGCCGGGCTCCCGTCTTCGGCGCGCTCGGGATTGTCCAGCGTGAAGTAGAAGACGGCGCCCGCATCGGGTTTCCCCTCGGCCCAGATGCGGCCGTTGTGCCGGCGGATGATCCGGGCGACCGTGGACAGCCCGATGCCGGTCCCCTCGAACTCCGACTGCAGGCGCTGGAACGGCTTGAACAGTTTGTCCGTGTATTTCATGTCCATGCCGATGCCGTTGTCCCGCACGAAAAACACGCGGCCGCCTTCTCCGTGCCGCACGCCGAACTCGATTCGGGTGTCGGGACGTTTCGACGTGAACTTCCAGGCGTTGCCGATCAGGTTGGCGAGCATCACTTTCAGCAGGTTCGGGTCCCCGTGCACGATCTCGTCCCGGGCGATGATGAATTCGGCTTTCCGGGACGGGTCCGAACGCCGCAGTTCCTCCGCGACCGTCTCAGCCAGACGGCCGATGTCGATGTCCTTGAAATTCATTTCGCTTCGCGCCAGCCGGGACAGCTTCAGCAGGTCATCGATCAGCCGGCCCAGCTGCTGGCTTCCCCTGCGGATGCGCCGGAGGTAATCCGCGCCCCGGTCGTCGAGTTTCGGCCCGTATTCATCGAGAACGGCCTGGCTGAACCCGTCCATGGCGCGCAGGGGCGACCTGAGGTCGTGCGAGACCGAATAGGTGAAGGCCTCGAGTTCTCGGTTGGCCTCCTCCAGCTGGCGTGTTCTTTCCCGGACACGCGATTCCAGCTCCCGGTTCCGCGCCTTGATTTTCCCGGTGCGGTTGACGTAACCCGCGGCCGCCAGGCCGAGGCCGGCCATCGACGCCAGGACGATGAACCAGGCCGTCTTCCAGAACGGCGGCCGGATCCGGATCTTCAGGGAGACGGTCTTGTCGTTCCAGACGCCGTCGTTGTTGGAGCCCTTCACCTCGAAGACGTAATTGCCGGGCGGCAGTCGCGTGTATGTCGCGAAGCGCCTCGGGCCGGCCGGACTCCACTCCTTCTCGATGCCCGTCATCCGGAACCGGTAGGCGTTGCGGTCCGGCGCGGAGAAGGACAGGGCGGCGTAGAAAATGGAAAAATCGTTCTGCCGGTGCGACAGTGAGATTTCCGGGGTTTCCGTGACGGAC
>CAZNXX010000047.1:14079-18538 GCA_964577095.1 uncultured bacterium
TGATGCACCAGACGATGTTGTCGTTGAACGCGCCCGGGTCCGAGGAATCCGTCCGGTACCGGATGAAGCGACGCGTTTTCCGGTCGAAACGGTTCAGTCCCCCGTAATACGATCCGACCCACAGGTTGCCCCGGCTGTCCTCGCAGAGGCTGAAGATGTTGTCGTAATCCAGTGTGCCGGGATTGCCCGGTTCGCAGTAGAAACGCTCGAACCGGCCGGTTCCGCGGTCCAGGCGGTTCAGCCCGACGTCCGTCCCGATCCAAAGCCGGCCGTCACGGTCCTTCTCAATGCAGCGGATCACGTCGTTGCTGATGCTCCCGGGATCGTAGGGGTCGTTCTGAAAGCAGACCTGCTCTCCGGTGCGGCGGTCCAGGCGGCAGAGTCCGCCTCCCCAGGTGCCGATCCAGAGGATGCGGCCGCGGTCGTCCGGATCGGCGTACAGCGCGTTCACCGCGTTGCGGTACCGGCCGCCCGCCGCGCCGGAACCGCTCCGGTGATATTCGAACTGGTTTTTTCTGCGGTCGTACTTGGAAATGCCCCCGAAATCGGTTCCGATCCAGAGAATCCCGGACGCGTCTTCGGCGATGCACCAGACGGCGTCGCTGCTGAGGCTGATCGGATCGTCCGGATTCGAGCGGAAATGCGTGAATCCGTCGGTTTCCCGATCATACCTCTCGAGGCCCCCTCCGTAGGTGCCGATCCACAGAGCGCCGCCCCGGTCCTCGTAAATGGCCCTCACCGTGTTGTACTGCAGGCTGTTCGGATTCCGGGGATCGGCCATGTACCGCTTGAATTTTCCCGTCCGGCGGTCGAAACGGTTCAGCCCCTTGTCCCACGTGCCGATCCACAGGAATCCGCTTCTGTCTTCACCGAAGGAAATCACGTGGTTCCCGCTGATGCTGTTCGGGTCGCCCGGCACGTTCCGGTAATGACGGAAGCGGCCCGTTTTGCGGTCGAGGCATTCGAGACCCGCGTCCGTGCCGATCCAGAGGTTTCCCTGACGGTCCTCGTAGATTTCCCGGACCTTGTTGTCGCAGAGGCTGTTCGAATCGGCCGGATCGTTGCGGTAGCGGACGAAACGGTCCGACTCGCGGTCATACCGGTTCAGGCCGTTGTCCGTGGCGGCCCAGAGACTGCCTTCGGCATCTTCGAAAACGCACCGCACCCGGTTGTGGCTGAGGCTCGTGGAATCGGCCGGGTCGTGGACATAGTGGATGAAACGGTCGGCCTGGCGGTCGTACCGGTCCAAACCGCCGTCCGTGGCGATCCAGAGCGTGCCGGACCTGTCCTCCCGGATGTCCTTGATGACGTTCTGAATGAGGCTGTGCGGGTCGTCCGGGTTGTGGCTGAAAATCCTGAATTCGTATCCGTCGTACCGGTTGATGCCCTCGTACGTGCCGAACCAGAGGAATCCCCTGCGGTCCTGGCAGATCGACGTGACGGAACTCTGCGAGAGGCCGTGTTCAATGGAGAGTTTTTCGAATCGGATGGTATTGGTTTGAGCGGCGAGGCTCGCGGCAGTCATGCGGAGGAGGCCGAAGAGGAGGAAAAGAACGGATTTCCATCGCGCTGTCATGGCCGGCGTCTTTCGCCTTGTGGTTGAAGATGTGGAGCCGCAGTTCCTCCCATCTTAAACTTACGAAAATAAAGGACAAAAAGCAACTTTCCGGGGTCGTACCGGCCGGGTGGCTGTTGTTTTCACAGTGCCAGGCCGGCTCTTGACCGTGCCTGAATGCGGGGCAGGATCGGACAGCGGGCGTTTTCTCCGCTTCGCGGGGCCGGACAATACAATCAGATTCGAAACATGACGGGTCCCTTTCCGTATAGGATTTAAAAAGGAGGAGGATATGAGCGAGGTCGAGAGGCAATTGGGTGAACGCTTTATCTGTTCGAAATGCAAAAAACAGGGGGGAGACGTTCAGAAGCTGGCCATGTCCGGAACGGGTCTGTCGAGGCTGTTCGAGGTTCAGCCCTACCGGTACGCGTTCGTTTCATGCGGCCATTGCGGATACACGGAGATTTTCAACCTGCGCACCCTGGAAGGGAAGGACAATCTGGGGACGATTCTGGAAGTGCTGTTTTCCGATTGAGAAATCGGTCCCGAGTTCCGGGTCGATATAAGGATCAATCTCCCGCAGGATGTCCCCTGCGGGAGATTGTCTTTTCACTCCAGCGGCCGGAGTTCTCCGAGCGGTTCCCGTCTCAGCCACCGTCCGACCATTTCCATGTGTCTCGCCTCGAATTCATGCCCGGTATTCTCAAGGATCCTGAAATCCACATTCACGCCCAGCAGTTTCCATTCATCCCGCCGGAGCTCGGCGCCCCTGATTTTCAGGCTTCTTCCGTAATCTTCGCGGTCGCCCACGGCGATGAGGAACCGCGACTCTCTCGCGCCTGTTTTATGCAGATCAGTCAAATGGGTCATCCCGTGATCCACCAGGCAGAAATTCCTGAATTTGGACAGGATGAGTTCGTCGTGGCAGGAAACCAGTACGGCGATTGTGAGAGCGCCGTTCGAGAATCCGACCATGGCGCTGTTGTCGCGGTCCGTGTTGGGGATCCTCTCGAACAGACGGCCCAGAAGAAGGCCGTAGGCTCTCGACAGAACCGGATAGTCTTCAAAGCTCACGATCAACCCGCCGGACGGTTCGCGTCTGTCCAGGGTTTTCTTGAACAGCGGGAGGCTGGCTGTGATCCAGCCCCGGTTGCCCGCGATGGACACCGCGTTGTCGAGGTTGCCTTTCGGTCCGCCGTGATATCCGGGCACGTAGACGAGCACGGGGTAACTGCGGTCTGGTGAATAGTCGTCCGGCAGGCGAACCCGTAAGCCGGCCGGTTCTTCCCCGCCGGTGAACATCCGGTACAGCGTGGGGGGCACGTCCTTGCCATCGAAAGGAATGTCGATGACGGAACCGGGCTCGAGTTCCCGGGCGGCGGTTTCCCCAGGCGGGATCATCACACACAGAAGGATGCTGCCTGCCAGAAAGGCGGCCGTTCCGAAACGGTTTTTCAAGAGATGCTCCTTCCTTGATTGATGTCCGGACGACACGTACGACGCGCCGTGAAGGTGCGTCGTACGTGCTTTTTAAATCAACGTTCCCTCTCCAGCAGAATCCCGCATCCGACCGTGATGACCGGTATGGCGAGATAGCGAAGGCCCACGTCCATGACATACATCCCGGCCGGTGTTTTCATCAGGCCGACCAGAACGATCAGGTCCAGCGCCCAATTCAGGACAGTCCAGATCAGGCCGGTCCGGATTCCCGTTCTCACGTAATCCGTGCGGACGGAATGAAAAACCCGGACGGTGAAGAACATCCCCGCGGCCGTCATGGTCACGACCAGCAGGCTTTTGAACAACGGCAGGCGGGAGGCATGGAGCGGCCACAGGGCCGTGGCCACGGCCATTCCGATGATCCAGATCAGCAGGCCGTACAGCCAGATTCGACCGGTTGTTTTCATGTCACTTCTCCGCCCAGGCCGGCATGGCGTTGAGATACGAATCCGCGCGCTTCCTGAAGTCCGCTTTCCTGTCCGGGGTGAACTGCTCCAGCCAGGCGGCGATGCCTTCGCGAACAACCTCCCGCGGCTTGAGTTTTCCGTTTTCATCGGTGCAGTAACGGCAATACGCCGCCTGGTCATCTTCGGGGAGCGGCATGCCGCAGGACTGGCAGAATCGGGCGTTCATCACAGACCTCCTTGGTTGGGTTCAGGGTTCAGCTTCCGGTCCGGAAGCTATCCCAATATAAAAGAGGTCGTGACAGGGGTATGTCAGGGTTGAAAAAAATCCGACCCCGGGGTCCACCCCGGGGTGGACCCCGGGGTCGGTTTCAGGTCCCGGAGTCTACGATTGTATCCGAGAAGCCCACGACTGTATTCAGGCAGCCTACGACTGTATTCCAGTAGCCCACAACTTCAGTCGTGGGGAGAAAAAAGGAAAGTATCGAATGAAAACCGTTTCAACGGTTTCCATCATTATAAATGGCCTGTATTTTCCCCGCCTTCTCCGCGATAAGGCTCCGGATGCGTTCCGGCGACAGGACTTCCAGGTGCTCGCCGAATCCGAGCAGAAACGCATACACCCATTCATCCTCAGGAAAGACCGCGTCGACCCGCAGGCGGCCGCTTTCGTCCGTCCGGATCTGTTCCGGATCGAAAAAATCCTCCACGCGGACGCGGACGGCCGGGGAGAACCGGAGCGACAGATCCACGAGGTTGGGGCCCGACGGATCCTCGGCGAAGACATCGCGGAACGATTCTTCCCTGCGCTGGAAGGGCTCGTCCAGTACATGGGAATCGGACATGCGGGACAGGCGGAAAAGGCGGTACGCGGCCTTCAACCGGCAGAAGGCGAACAGGTACCAGACGCCCCCCTTGAAAATGAGGGTCATCGGCTCGACGGTCCGCACGGTGTTCTCCCCGCGGTTGTTGCAGTAGGCGAACCGGATCAGGCGCTGTT
>CAZNXX010000048.1:0-13187 GCA_964577095.1 uncultured bacterium
GAAACGTGCGACGCGCCTGCGAGGTGCGTCGCACGTTCTTTCATTTGGATCAAAGGGTCCTTGGAATCGGATATGTAATTCGGCGCACCGTGTCGGCTGTGAAGTGGCGCAGAGCGCCTGAAAAACCGTTTTCCCGCGCGGAGCGTGTGAACAAGATACCCAAATAGAAAGGGCAGGAATCGCCATGATTTATTCGATCGTCACCATGATCATCAAAAAGGGGAAAATGGACGAATTTCTCGCGGAATGCGGGAAAATCCGACCCCTGGTTCTGGCAGAGGCCGGTTGCCTGATGTACGATTACACCCGTGAGATCGAAACCGGGTCCGACCGGCAGGAGCCGCTCGATCCGGACCGCGTCACGCTGTACGAGAAATGGGCGTCAAGCGAAGCGCTCGATGTTCACAACCGAATGCCGTACATGGATGCCTTCGCCGCGAAAGTCGCGCCCATGCGGGAGAGCGTCACCCTCCGGACTGGGGTTGAGGCGTTTTGAATGGAAACGCAGAAGTCTATCGGAAGTCAGCTGTTTCACGCGATCCCATTTGAAGCGGGTGACTCGGCGGTCCGCGCGATTCACGAAAAAGCGCAGAACAATCTGCAACCGCGTTCCGATGCGGAGCGTGGGCACGAGAGAAAAAAGCGGATGCCGAAGGGAGCTTCGATCAGTCCGCGCACTTTCATATTCACCCGGAGGAGCCTGTGATGATGAATGAGAGGATTCAAACCCGTCGAACGACCGGGTTGTCCGTGCCCGTTTTGTTCTTCGTCTGCTTGGCCGCATGGAACGCGGCAGGCCTGGCCGCGGCGGATGCCCCCAAACCGGTCAAGGCCTGCGGCCTCCTGACCCCGGCAGAAGCCGGGGCGCTCATCGGCGGGCCGGTCGGTCCGCCCGAAGAGAAGTTCCGTGAATTCAGGGCGCAGAAGAGCTGGATGTCCACCTGCGCCTGGACCTGCGAATCAAAAGGCGTCAGCGTCGCGGTCACACTCACACCCATTTCATCCGGCCTGACCTCCGAGAAGGCCTACGGCCAGTACGTCGCGGGAATGGAAAAATCGCTCGGAGTGAAATACGCGTTGACGCCGGTCGCGGGTGTCGGGGAAAAGGCCGGCTGGGACGGAAACATGAAGCAGTTGATCGTTTTCAGAAAGCCGGTTCAGATGGTGCTCTCCGTTTCAGGATCGCGAATCGGGAAAGAAGCGGCACTGGATCTGGGTAAAAAGATCGCTGTCAAAATACTGAGCCGGGTCACTGAAAAATGAATGGAGTGATATCTCGTAATCCCTGGATTTGAATTCTGAAGCCGGAATCAAATATGCGTCATGTGTGGTAAAAATAAAGAAAACAAATACTTAAAATAATAATGCGGAGGTTTTTTTTTATAATAGTGCCTTTTTAAAGATTGAAATACAGGTAGTATACTCATAACATCATAAGATAAAAATATGCAGTAGTTTGTGTTGTCTTTCTGAAATATTTTAAAAAAAATATCCTTGTATTTTTAAAGGGCTTCTTTTAAATTACCCCTGTATATTTAAAGGGGTCATTTAATGAATCGCTTTATCACTCAAAAACTACTCTCCTGGAAAAATCAAACCAACCGTAAACCGCTCATTCTGCGAGGCGCCAGGCAGGTCGGAAAAACCTGGTCTGTCATGGATTTCGGCAATACACACTTCGACGGTTCCGTTCATCTCGTCGATCTTGAGAAACACCCGGACTGGCACGGCATCTTCGATCAGAATCTCGTCGCCTCCCGCATCCTGTCGGAATTGGAACTGCTTCTGGGTCGTTCGATCCAGCCCGGCAGGGACCTTCTCTTCTTCGATGAAATCCAGAGCTGCCCGCGGGCTGTCCCGGCCCTGCGTTATTTTTTCGAGGAGATTCCGGACCTTCATATCATTGCCGCGGGTTCGCTCCTGGAGTTCGACATGGGAGAGGGCTCCGTTCCCGTGGGCCGTATTCAGACACTGAACATGCATCCGATGTCTTTCGCGGAATTTCTCCGGGCGACAGGCAGGTTGAAGCTGGCGGAGGCGCTTGGGGACCCGCCGCGGAGGCTCTCCGACCCGGTGCATGATCAGATTCTGGAAATTCTGCGGGTCTACTTTTTCGTGGGCGGCATGCCCGAGGCCGTGAGCCGGTATATCGACACCGGAAGCATTCGGGCCGCTTTCGAGGTGCAATCTGAACTCCTGAACGCCTTCCGCCAGGATTTTCTGAAATACGCGCCTTCCGCGGACAAGCAATGCATGAACTCGGTGCTCGTATCGGTCGCGCAGGGAGTCGGACGGCAGATCAAGTATTCAAAACTCGCTGATGGTTTTTCGAATCCGACTCTCAAGAAGGCCTTCATGCTTCTTTCACAGGCCCGGCTGTTTCACCGGGTCCTCTGCGTGAAGACGCCGGTCATCCCGTTCGGGGCGTCCGCTTCGGACTCGCGGTTCAAGGCCGTGTTCCTCGACGTCGGTCTGATGCAGCGGCTGGCCGGGATTCCCACGGATGTGGAATTTCAGAAACAGGACCTGCTGGCCGTTTACGAGGGCGGCCTCGCGGAACAGTTCGTCGGACAGGAACTTCTCGCCGCGGGGGAGGAATCGCTTTTCTACTGGGCCAGGGACGCCAAAAGCAGTTCCGCGGAAGTGGATTACCTGCTGGCCGCCGGGGGCCGGGTCATTCCGGTGGAAGTGAAAAGCGGGTCCGCGGGCAGGCTCAGGAGCATGCACCAATTTTTGAAAACCGCCTCGGCTGATACGACCGGTGCAGTGCTGTCCTGCGCGCCATTCTCCGAACTGCCCGATCAGAGGCTGGAATTTCTTCCGCTGTATTATGCTGCATCGCTTGGTTCGGGCCGGGATGGGAAATAAAAGGACCCGGGTATCGACCCCGGGGTCCGTCGGATCCCGGGGTCGGTCCGTTCAGGTATGGAAGTGGGATTTTCCGGCAGAACCTCCAGCGGGTCGGTCAAAACCCGCGGGAGGTTCGCTTGAACCGGCTTGCTTTTTAAGACATTAATGCATACTTTTATAAATGCGGGTCGTGCGGAAACCCGGATCACGGCAGTCATCCACCTCCTCGAATCGCATCTTTAATGCAATACTCTTGAGTTGATGTTGATCCGCGATATCCTCGGTCGCAGGATCAGCCGGCTTCGAATATTCCCATCTATTGACGGCTGGAAAATCCGATAAAGTCCTCAGAATTTTCCACGGCATTCAATCCGGCGGGATCACGATATAGAATGTCAGAGAAATCAACAAAAAATTTGAAAACGGCGAGGAAGCTGGTTCAAGGGAAAAGCCGAGCCGGAAAGTCCGCGAGGCTGATTGTCGCCGAATCGGGCGCGGCCTATGGCCTACCCGGCGGAGAGGTGGTGCTGTACCGTGAAAAGGACGGTGCGGTTACGCTCGATGTTCGGCTCGTGCAGGAGACCCTCTGGCTCAATTTGAACCAGATCGCCATTCTGTTTGACCGGGATAAATCCGTCATCTCCCGGCATCTCAGTAATATATTTAAAGACAAAGAGTTGGAAAAAGATTCAGTTGTTGCATTTTTTGCAACAACTGCCGCTGACGGCAAGAAATACACGGTGGAATATTTCAATCTGGACGTCATCCTTGCCGTCGGGTATCGTGTCAACTCGAAACGCGGCACGCAGTTCCGAATCTGGGCGACAACCGTGCTCCGGGACCATATTCTGAAGGGCTATTCAGTCAATGCCCGGCGTATGGAGGAATTGCAGAAAACAGTGCGTTTGATCGCGCGGGCTGCCGGCCGTCCGGATCTGTCCAGCGATGAGACATCCGCGTTGCTCAGGGTCATACGAGACTACAGTGTCGCACTGGATCTTTTAGACGATTACGATCATGGCCGGTTGCCGGCCTTGGACGGAATACGGAGAACAGTCCATCCTCTGGGATATGAGGAGGCGCGGCGTCTGATTGATCGCCTGCGTCGTCATTTCTCTGCCGGCGAACTTTTCGGACTCGAGAAAGACGAGGGGTTGAAGGGTGCCCTGGCAGCGGTCATGCAGACCGTGGACGGACAGGACGCCTATTCGGGTCTCGAGGATAAGGCGGCGCACCTGCTGTATTTCATCACGAAAGACCACGCGTTCGTGGACGGGAACAAGCGGATCGCCGCTTCGCTGTTCCTCTGGTTTTTGGAAAAAAACAGCGCACTGTACGTTTCCGAAGGCGAAAGACGGATTTCGGAATCGGCCCTGGTCGCATTGACTCTCATGATCGCAGAAAGCCGGCCCGCCGACAAGGAGATTATCATCCGCATCATCATCCGCCTTCTGCGGGGTCGCGAGGGGCGCGATTGAGATGAATCTTCCGCGGGCTTGATTTCCGCGAAGGCCGGCCCCGGGGTCTGGGTGGCATCAAAGATTAAAAAAAAAGGAGCCAGGTCATGCAAAGGAGAGATTTCTTCAAACTGGGCGCGGCGGGCATCGGGACCGTGGCCCTGGCCAAAAAGGCGCTCGCGCTGGAATACTACCCCATGCCCTCGGAAAAGAAATGGGCCGTGGTGTACGGCACCTGGTGCGGGAGCAGCCGCGACGCGGCCGTGTGGATTTCGGAAGGCATGGCGGGAATCGCAGACGTGTTCGACGTCCGGGAGAATCCGGACCTGTCGGGATTCGACCACGTCGTCATCGGCGGCAGCATCCGGTCCAACCGGACGGGCGCGGAATTGCAGGATTACATCGGCCGGAACCAGGCCCTGCTGAAGGAAAAGGTCAGGGGGCTCTTTGCCGTGTGCGGCAACATGGGCAATCCGGTCGGGCCCGCGCAGACCACGGCGTTCATCGACAACCACCTGGCGCAGCTGTGCGATGTGACGGGCAAGCCGTCGAAAGTGTTCCTCGGCAGGATCACCAAGTCCCTGATGGACCCGCAGACCGCGGCCTCCATGGCCGGCGCGGCGGATTACGACAACCTGAAGCGCTCCGAGTGCCTGGCATTCGGCCAGGCCGTCCTTCAGGGGGTCAGTTCAACGGGAAAAGCGGGATCCGCGCTTCCAGGGAAATCCAGCCTCGGCCAGAATTACCCCAATCCCTTCAATCCTTCGTCCAGAATCGGGTATCGGCTCGACAGGCCGGGCGAAGTCCGTCTGCAGATTCTGGACGCGAAGGGAAGAAAAGTGCGGACGCTGCTGTCAGGCGTTCAGCCGGCCGGGGAACACAGCGTCGTATGGGACGGCAGGGACGATCTGGGCGGGAGCGTCGCGAGCGGGACGTATCTGTACGCGCTCCGGTTCAACGGCAGGGTCGTCACGAAGAAGATGCTGAAGGTTCAGTAAATCGGGAAATCCGCGGCTCCGGGGACGCATGATTCTGTCAGCGGGCAGCGGGGAGCTTCGATGATTGAAGGAGTCATCTCATGAAGAAAGCGATATTCGCCATCCTGTTCCTGCTGACGGGCTTCTCCGGAATCGCGGCGCAGGAGGTCATCGTCCCAGGGGACAACCTGGTGCTGGACGGAATCCCCGCCATACCCGCCTCGCTCGCGGATGACGTGGGCCGGTACACGGAATTCCGGTCCGCCGGATTCTCGGGCTGGCACCCGGAGCGGCGGGAAATGCTGATCTCGACCCGTTTCGGCGACGTGAACCAGACGCACCTGGTGAAATTTCCCGGAGGCGCCAGGACCCAGATCACGTTCTCCAAAGACGCGGTATCCGGCGCGACCTTCGACCGCAGGAACGGTGATTTCATCGTGTTCAGCATGGACAAGGGCGGAGACGAGCGGTTTCAGAAATACCGATATGATTTCGCGACCGGAAAGACCGTGCTTCTCACGGACGGCGCCTCCAGAAACACCGGCGGGGCATGGTCCAATTCAGGGGACAGAATCGCCTATATGTCCACGCGGCGGAACGGGAAGGACACGGATTTGTACACCCTGCGTCCCGCGGATCCCAAAACGGACTGCATGCTGACCCTGCTGGAAGGAGGCGGATGGTCCGCCTTGGACTGGTCGCCGGATGATTCGAAAATACTCCTGAACGAGTATATCTCCATCAATGAAAGCTACCTGTGGATCGCGGACGCGAAGACAGGCGAGAAGAAGATCCTGACGCCCAGAGGCGGGAAGAAGAGAGTGTCGTACAAGGACGCGGCCTTCGACCGGGAGGGAAAGGGAATTTACGTGTGCACGGACCGCCTGTCGGAGTTCTCCCAGTTCGGCTGGATGGATCCGTCCAATCTCAAAATTAAGGTTCTGACCGGATCGATCCCCTGGGACGTGGACGGGTTTTCGCTCTCCGAGGACCGCACGAAAGCGGCCCTGGCAGTCAACGAGAACGGGGCCGGGGTTCTGCGCGTCATGGACCTGACGAAAGGCACGGAAATTCCGGTCCCCAAAATGCCGGCCGGAATCGCGGGCGGGTTCCAGTGGCACCCGAACGGCAGGGAAATCGGGTTCAGTTTCACATCCGCGCGATCCGCGAGCGACGCCTATTCCCTGAACCTCGAAACCGGCGCGCTGGAGCGTTGGACGTTCAGCGAGACCGCGGGCGTGAACACGGAATCCTTCCCTGAAGCCGAACGGGTGGAGTGGAAATCGTTCGACGGCAGGATGATTTCAGGCTTCCTGTACAACCCGGGCCCCGCGTTCAGCGGGAAAAGGCCGGTGATCGTTGAAATACACGGCGGGCCCGAGGGCCAGGCGAGACCCGGGTTCCAGGGCCGGAAAAACTACTGGGTGAACGAGATGGGCGTCGCCGTGCTCCAGCCCAACGTGCGCGGGTCGTCGGGATACGGCAAGACGTTTCTGACGCTGGACAACGGCTTCAACCGGGAGGATTCGTACCGGGACATCGAAACCCTGCTCGACTGGATCCGAACCCGGCCCGACCTGGACGCGGACCGCGTTCTGGTCACGGGCGGGAGCTACGGCGGCCACATGACCCTGGCCGCGGCCTCGCTGTACAGCGACCGGATCCGCTGTTTCGTGTCCGTGGTCGGCATCTCCAACCTGGTCACGTTTCTCGAGAACACCTCCGGCTACCGGCAGGACCTGCGGCGCGCGGAGTACGGGGACGAGCGCGACCCGAAAATGCGCGCGTTCCTTCAGAAAATTGCGCCCCTGAACCGCGCGAACCGCATCGGAAAACCCCTGTTCATCATACAGGGCGCGAACGACCCCCGGGTGCCTGCCAGCGAGGCGGCGCAGATGACCGCCGTGCTGAAGGGAAAAGGCGTTCCCGTGTGGTCCCTGGTCGCGAAGGACGAGGGCCACGGGTTCGCGAAAAAGAAGAACCAGGATTTCCAGTTTTATTCGATGATTCTGTTCATGCGCGCGTTTCTGCTGAAGTGAAGTGTTCAGATAAACGCCCGGTGCAGAGCGCCAGACGATGGCGTTCCCACGCGGAGCGTGGGAACGAGAATGGCAAAATCAAGAGGCCCCTCCGAGATCTCCGCTGACGCGGACTTGCAGTCTTCGCGGCCAATAACGCATGGGGGCTGAACTCGGGATGACAGGAATACTCTCGTTTCCACGCGGACCTCGGGAGCCTGATATCGGAAATCATTTTGAACTTTCCATTGTAATGTGTATGTTTCCATCGAATCATACACATGAGGGATAGAATGAGAACAAATGTGGTCATCGACGACCGGCTGATGAAGGACGCCCTGAAATCATCCGGGTTCCGGACCAAAAAGGACGCGATTGAGGAAGGCCTGAGGCTGCTGGTCCGGTTCAGCCGCCAGAAAGAGATACGCCGGTCGCGCGGAAAACTGAAATGGGAGGGGGACCTGGCCGCGATGAGGACGGATTCATGACGCTGGTCGATTCCTCGGTCTGGATCGAATATTTCAACGGCCGGGTCAACCGGCAGACGGACCTGCTGGACCGCATGCTGGAAACCGAGCCGGTTCTGACGGGCGATCTGATCCTCGCCGAGGTGCTGCAGGGATTCCGGGATGAAAACGATTTCGTCGAGGCCCGGGGACTGCTCCTGAACCTGCCGTACATGGACATGCTCGGAAGATCCGCCGCGATACGGGCCGCGGAGAACTACCGCCTGATGAGGAAGAAGGGAGTCACGATCCGGAAAACCATCGATGTCCTGATCGCCTCCTTCTGCGTCGCCAACGGAATTACCCTCCTGCACAACGACGCGGATTTCGATATCATGGCCGAACACCTGGGCCTGTCGGTGCGTTGAACCTTCCGGTTCGAAGAGGTTATTTCAATTCGGGAATGATCAAAGCGCCGGACCGCCGCATGAAACCGGGAAAGAAAACGGAAAAGAACGGAGCGTCCTGCCACCACAACGTCTACGTCGTGGAACTCGATCCGTCCGTGCGCCAAAACCGAAAATTCAGGGCGGCGAACCCCGGCTGTTCAGAGGAAAAACCCTGCCTGTACGTCGGCGTGACCGGCCTCACTCCTGAGGAGCGGTTCTCCAGGCACAAGTCCGGAATCCAATGCTCCTGGTTCGTGAAGAAGTACGGCATCCGCCTTCTTCCGGAACTGTACGAATACCTGAACCCCATGCCCTATGAAGCCGCGGCCGATATGGAGGCCGACCTGGCAGAAGATCTCCGCGCCGCGGGCTACGGCGTGTGGCAGCATTGACACACAATTGATCTCTCAGGCCCGGTCGATTTCGATCCTTCCTCATTTCCGTTATTATTAATATTATCCTTATGTTTTTTGATAAATTTTATTAAATTAAGGGAGTTTCGATCAAACCGTCCCGGGCCGGATTCCCGGCCGGTCACTGATGTCAGCGGCATGGAAAGGAGTCGTACCATGGGAGACAAAGGCGGAAAAAAGGACAAGAGCAAGGGTCAGAAACAGAAGGCCGTTCAAAAAGCGCAGAAGGCACAGCAGGCGCGGGACAAACAGCCGAAGAGCGGCGGGTAACGCTCATTCAGAATAGAGCAGCCCTGGCTTCCGGCTCTCGATTCCGTCCGGACCTGTATGGATGATTGAATCTGACAGCGAGCGCATTCCCCGGGGCCTGCCTTCAATGATCCGCCGCCCGCTTCGCGGGATCTTTCTCTTTAATCTGATATCGAAGGCCCCGGGGTCCCGCTCCGCGGGACCCCGGGAGCCGAAAGTCTATGCCCGCCATTTCCATTTCTCGATCCGGTTTATTCTTCGATATAAAAAAATGTGTTATCATATGCAACTGATTATGAAACCGAATCAAAAGCTGAAAGTATTCGCATTCTGCCTCTGCGCGGCGTGCATCGGATGCGTCGATCACCCTTCGCCCGATCGCGGAGGCCGGGGATCCGCGAACCCGCAGGATTCGAATCTGACCCCGGTTTCACGCATTGAATCCGCCTTTGAAAATCAGGAAGAGAACGTCTCCGTCACGGTGAAAGGCACGGTTGTCCGGATTCTGCCTGACGAACATGATTCGGTCGGAGACGATCACCAGAGATGGGTCATCCGGCTGTCGAACGGTCAAACCATACTGATCGTGCACAACATCGGCGTCGCGCCCCGGGTCGACGGCCTCGCGCCCGGGTCCGAGGTCGTCGTGCGCGGCGATTACGTCTGGAACAGTCACGGCGGGCTGATCCACTGGACGCATCATGACCCCGACGGTTCGCATGAAAACGGCTGGATCCTGTATGATAGGAAGAAATTCGAATGAACGGCCGGGCCGATCATCGGCACGGCGCCCTGATCCGATCTGACAAGCGATCGACCCGTATCCAATCCTCACGGCTGGCGCAGGAGGCCTTCATGCCGGAACACCGATTCAGTCACATCACGAAAACCGGGGAAATCACGCCGGTCCCGGCCCTGTCCAAGGCGCTTTCGCTGGCGCGAAGGAGCGGATACGCCTGGCTGGATTTTTCGGGCCCGACGATGGAGGAGCTCACCCAACTCGTGCTTCCCCTGGGTCTCAATTTTCTCTCCATCGAGGACTGTCTGGACGAGAACCAGATTCCTAAAATCGATTTTTACACCAGGAACACCTTCATCCTGTTCAATGTTCTCAGCGCCAGGCGGGGGAAGATCACGATCCATGAGGCGGACCTGTTCATCGGCCCGAATTTCCTGATCACGGTCAACTGCCACTCCGGCGGGGACGGCCGGCTGAGGCAGGACATCGAGCAGATCGCGGAGCTCGACTCCGGGGGCATCCGGCGCGGGCCGGCCTATCTGCTGCACCTCGTTCTCGACCAGATCGTGGACCGGAAATCCGAGGCCATCGAATCGCTCGAGGAAAAGCTCGAGGCCGCGGAAGAGTCCATCCTGTCCGACCCGGCCCGTTTCAGGCCCGAAACGCTCCTGCACCTGAGGCGCGACCTGATCGCGGTCCGTAAAAGCCTGTTCCACGAGCGCGAAATACTCGTGAAAATCTGCAGGGGCGACTGCCCGTACATTCCGGAAAAAGCGCTCGCCCTTTTTCGCGACGTCAACGACCACCTGACCCAGTTTCTCGAACTGACCGAGAACCTGCGTGAAACAGTCAATAACCTCATGGAGATGCACGTGTCCATGCTGAACAACCGCATGGCGGCCAGCGCCAACGAGACCAACGCGGCGGTGAGGCGGTTGACCTTCATCACCACCATTTTCATGCCGCTCACGCTCCTGGCCGGAATCGGGGGCATGTCGGAGTGGAGCATGATGACCGGCCCGCACAACTGGCGGATCGCCTATCCGGCCTTTCTGCTGGTGATGGCCGTTGTGGGAGTCGGCAACTATTATCTGCTGAAGCTCCTGGAGAAGAAGGACGCAGGCTGAACCGGAGCGCGGCCCGGCCTGCGTATCAGCCGTGCCGGGCGGATCCGGGAGGGGCATCCGCGGCGCACCTCGAAGGCGCGTCGCGGGAAAAGGCGCCTCATTTCCGCCTTGACATTCTCCCTTATTCCATATAACTTTATATAATGTATTAGACACGCGGACCGCCGTGGTTCCGAGTCAGGCGCAGGCCGTGCGGTTCGGGTCCGCGGCAATTCCAACCGAAAGGATTTCATCGTGAGCAAGGTGCTGCTGATCGATTTCGAGAACGTGCAGGGAGTGAACCTGTCCCAGATTGAGAAAATGGACTGCAAGGTGGCCGTGTTCACCGGCAACATGCAGAGCAAGGTGCCCATTGACCTGGTGACCTCGGCCCAGCGGCTGGGCGGCCGGCTGGAGTGGATACGCATCGACGGAACCGGGCCCAATGCGCTGGATTTCCACATTGCCTATGCGCTCGGTTTGATGATTTCCGAAAACCCCGGGGATGAATACTACATCCTCTCGAGGGACCGGGGTTTCGACCCCCTGATCCGACACATCCTGAAGGGAAAAACCTTCTGCAAGCGCATCGTGAGCGTGTCCGAGATCGGGCCGGTTAAAAAGACAAGGGACGCGAAGGAGTCCAAAGAACCGCGGGAACCCAGGGCGCCCAGAGAACCCAGAGAAACCAGAGAAACCAGAGAAGCCAAGGCGGAGTCCGGCCGGAAGAACAGGGACACGGATGATCATTACACCAAGGTCCTGGCCAATCTAAAAAAAATCGACAAGAACCGCAGGCCCAGGAACCGGAAAACCCTGAAACAGCACATCAAGTCCATGGTCGGCAAGCCGGTATCGGATGATAAGCTGGACCGGATCATCGACCAGCTGTTCGGCTCCCGGATGATCTCCGAGGAAAACGGGAGGATCGTGTACAAGATGTGATGGCGATGTGCGGCGCACCTTGAGGGTGCGTCGCACATCCCGCGTCACATTCCGCAAAATCGGACCTTAACGTATGAAACTCTCCGCCTCCGACATTTACACGCTCCACAGCCCCTCCTACTGTGAACTGCGGGTTTTTCTGAACGCGCATGGGGAGCCCGGCGCGGGTCCGGGCGAATTCGAAAAACTCCTGTTCGAACTGGGCAAGCGGCACGAAGAAGAGGCTCTGGCGGCGTTTCCGGAGTACGTCAATCTATCCGGCCGGGACATGGACCGCAGGGCGGCCCGGACCCTGGAGGCGGTCCGCAAAGGGGAGCCGGTCATTTACCAGGGCGTGCTGAAATCGCGCCTGAACGCGCCGGCTGTCGAGATCACCGGCATCCCGGATTTAATGATACGAGACAACGGATCGTACGTCATCACGGACTGCAAGCTGAGCCGTCACGCGGATTTCAAGAGTCATCCGGAGATATTCCTCCAGCTTCAGCTGTACGGCTGGCTTTTCGAGAAAAATTTCGGCAAGCGGCCTTCCGGTCTGAAGGTGTTCCGGGGAGACCGGACCCTGGAGGAACTGCCGTACGGCGGAGGGGAGGACGCGCTCCGGGCCCTGGAGCTCATCCGCAGGAACGCCTCCCTCCGAAAAGAGCCGTACGCGCCGGTCGGCTGGTCCAAATGCGGCGGGTGCGCCTTCAACGAAAGGTGCTGGAAAAACGCGACGGATTCGAGGGATCCCGCGATCATTCCCGATCTCGACCAGTCCGCGGCGAAGACGCTGCGTGAAATGGGCGTGCGTTCAATCGACGACCTGCTGGCCCGGTTCGACGAGAAATCACTGCGTGCCCTGGCCAGGCCCTCCGGAAAAACAATGAAGCGGATCGGCGTCGCCGCGGTCCGCATCCTCAAGCACGCCGAGGCGCTGAAGGGGAACCAGCGGCTCCTGCTCGAGCCTCCTGAAATACCGAAAGCCGCGAACTGGGTCATGTTCGACCTCGAGGGCCTGCCGCCCTGGTTCGACGACCTGGACAAGATCTATCTCTGGGGGACGCAGGTGTTCGGGGAGCGGAAGGGCGAATACCGGGCCGCCATGGCCGGATTCGGCGAAGACGGAGACCGTGAAGGCTGGTTCCGCTTTCTGGAGAACAGCGCTGAAATCTTCAAATCGTACGGCGACATCCCCTTCATCCACTGGCACAATTACGAGACGACGAAGGTCAAGTCCTATATCGGGCGGTACGGGGACAGGGACGGAATCGCGGAACGGGTCCTGAAGCGCTGCACGAACCTGCTTCCGATCACGAAGAAGGCGGTCGTGCTCCCGGTGCCCAGCTACAGCCTGAAAGTCATCGAAAAACTGGCCGGGTTCACCCGGTCCATGGACGCGTTCGGAGGCGACTGGTCCATCGCGCAGTACATCCGCGCGGTCGAGACCGAAGACGACACGCTCAGGCGGGACATCGTCTCCGAGATCCAGAAATACAACCGCGAGGACCTGGAGGCGACCTGGGCGGTTCTGCAGTGGCTGAAGCGGTTCTGATCGG
>CAZNXX010000048.1:13287-18475 GCA_964577095.1 uncultured bacterium
GCTCATCGCCCTGATCGTGGCGGACCTGATTTTCGCGGTCGTCGGCTCGCTTCTGTGGAAGAAGTCGAACCGGCTCGACCCGGCGTCGGAGAAGGAGCCGTTCAAGTTCTTCGTGCAGAACCAGCTCGGCGCCATTCTCGGCGTGCTGGCCTTCCTGCCCCTGGTCATCCTCATCTTCACCAACAAGAACCTGAAGGGGAAGCAGAAGGGTCTCGTGGGCGCGGTCGCGGTGGTCGCCATGCTCATCGCCGGCATCACGGGCGTGGATTTCAACCCGCCCTCCGTGGAGCAGTACGCGGAGCAGACGGCCCGCGTCGAATCGCTGAACAACGGCCTGAACCACGTGTACTGGACGAAGTTCGGCAGCAGCTATCACCTGTTCTCCGACTGCGGCTACATCAACTCGGCCAAAACGGACGAGATATTCCAGGGCACGGTGGCCCAGGCGCGCGAGTTGAAGAACATCACGGACCTGTGCGACCGGTGCGGCGCCCGGGCGGAGAGGGATAAGGCCCTGCCCGCGTCGACTGAGTAAAACGAATGCCGGGCTGACCGGATAGACGGAAGACCCCGGGGCCCGAAGGACTCCGGGGGCGCTGCAAGGGATCGAAGCACGACCCGGCCGGTCGCTGAAAAACCGGCCGGGTCTGTTTTTTTCTCAAAAGGCCATCTACCCCTGAAGGCAGGGGATTTGAACAGCCCGGAGGGAGAATCCGTGATCCGATTCAACTGTTTCCTCATTCTGTCCTGGACGGTTTCGTTCTGTCCGAACGGCCATCCGGATACCCTGTTCGCATCCGTGCCTGTCCTGAGCAGGGACGCCATTTCGGGGCTCGGAATACGGTACACGTATTCGGATGTGACATGCCCTGTTCTTGTTTTCAACCGAACACCCGCGGACCCGGACACGCTCGAATTCGAAGCGGCTGGATTGACGCGGTTCACAGCACTGAACATGAGCGCCCTCAAGGAGAAGATCACGGACCGGAATGCGGACGGAAAACATTATCTGAAGCGGATATGCAGGCCGATCTTTTCGGATTCGATCTGCATCGCGTTTGCGGCCCGTTTCGACGACCAGGGCGTTCAGCGCAATTACCGGGGGTACGATCTTCTCCTGTTCCGCAGGTCCGGTAAGAATTACATCCCGGTGACGATTTACCCGGAGACAATGATCGGGGGATGCCTGTACTGCGGAATCGACAGCGTCTCTTTTAGAAACGACACGCTGTTGGTTTCCTATTCCGGGTATGACGCCGGGGACCGATGGGTGAGTACCCTCTCATTGGCATTGTCCCGGATCGATTTTTCCTTCAGGCTGGCGAAAGAGACAACCGTCCATTCCGACGGTTTTTATGAAACCGGCGGAGACAATCCGGTGTCCGGAGCGGCATCGGTAGTCCGGTGGGCGTTCACCTATGACGAAGACGAGAATAGAACGGTTCGAAGCGTGACCTATGACTCCCGTTACAGAGACGGCAGGCCGGTTTTCCTGTTTGCGAAGCGGGACACACTGCCACTGTACGACGTCAGGAGGGGGCGGCTGGACAGGCCGCCCGTCCACCTCCGGACGGTTCATGTGGACGGGGATTCGATCCGGTGCGGGCCGATTCGTGAAGGGATGATACCGGTCTTCATCGGCGGAGAATGGTACCTCACTCAGGTTGAAAACATCCATGTGCCGGACAGGTCGGCGGTCAGGGGAAGGACTGTTCGTTTTCCGGCTCAGATGCCCGGCCGCAGACAACCATGATCATTCATGGTGTATGGTCTTCCGGGGTCGGGATTTCCGGATCGGTTCCATAACAACCCGTTTAAGAGATTTATAAAAAGAATTTCAAGTAAATGTAATTATTAAAATTAGAGATATTTGCCGTCTGATTTATCCATGCAAATCCGGCATCTAATGTCCATATTTGCATGGATGCGATACCGGATCCGATCAACCGGAGAACAAAATGGACTGGCTCCTCCTCATACTCGGCCTTCTGCTCATGCCGCTCGGCGTCGCCGGGTGCATGCTGCCCGTTCTGCCCGGCCCGCCGCTGTGCTTCGCGGGCCTCCTGCTCGTTCACTTCTCCCGTTTCGCCGAGTTTTCCGAATCCCTGCTGTTCACGGTCGGCGGCCTGGTCGTCGCCATGCAGATCATCGACTATTACACGCCCGCCTGGGGCGCGAAGAAATACGGAGGCACGAAGCGCGGCGAAGTCGGGAGTATTCTCGGACTCATCGCCGGTCTCTTTCTCCTGCCGCCGCTCGGGCCCTTCGGTCTGGTCACGGTGATCGGCGGGCCCTTTCTGGGAGCCTATCTCGCGGAACTGACCGGGGAAGCGGATCACGGCAAGGCCCTTTCCTCCGCGTTCGGCACTTTTGTCGGGTTCATCGCGGGTACGCTTCTGCGCGTGATTCTGTCGATCGCGATCGCGGTGATGACCGTGATCGGCATATTCCGGACCTGACGAATGCACCCTCCCGGAGGCTCCGAGCCTCCGGGAGGTTCTGATAAACGTTCAATGCAGGAGGATGTCATGTTCAAAAGAAGTCCACTCACCATGATGATTCTCGCGGTTCTCATGATCTTCGGATGTGAAACCGACAAGTCGCCCCTGACCCGGGAGGACGGAGGCGGCCTGCTGGGCGGGAGCCAGGGATTCAGCACGTTCGGCTGGGACACGCCCGTGGCCGTGAGCGCCACCGAGTTCAAGACGATTCAGAATATCCTGCCGGGCGACGCGATTTACGGATGCGATGCCAGCCTCGAATGGCGGTCTGAAACGGTCACTTACAGCGATGGTGTCGCTCCTTCGCCGCGTAATCAGCTCACCATGATTTTTGTCCGTTATCTGTTGATGGGGGAGCAGCGCCAGATCGTCGTAACCGGGGGCACGCTGTTCCTGATGGCGGATGGTTCCTTCCAGCAGGCCCAGTCTCTATACCAGGGTATGTTACTGCAGGGCGCGGACGGGAGCCAGGTTCCGGTGCAGGCGGTGATGAAGGGCGGCTGGATACGGGGCGTACAGAGTATTTCCACCTCGTACGAATCCCCTTCGGGCGGTATTCTCATCGAAGCCAACGGACTTCTGTGCCCGGACTTCGCGTATGTCCGGTCGCACAATCTCTGATTTTCGGGCGCGCGTCAGGGGCAGCAGGACCTGAAGGGTCCTGGAGACCTTTCAGGTTTGAGTATTGAGAACAGAACCTCCCGGAGGCTCGGAGCCTCCGGGAGGTTTTTATTAATGTGACGAACTTTTACTTGTTTTTTTCGTATGGTATAATAACCTTTGCTGCATTATTCCGGAATCCCGGAATACCTGGATGTCAAACACAGTCTGAAACCCCGGCGCCGGCACACGATTCCGATCGCCATCCATCATTCCTAATTTCAAGGAAACCGAATGAGAAAAATTCACGTCTGCCGGCTTCTCGGCCTGTTCGTCTGCCTGCATTCCCACGCCTTCGGAGCCGAATGGGAACGCCAGAGCCCGTTCCCGCTCGGGAACGATCTCAACGACGTCCATGTTTTCAGTTCGGGCGGCCTGATCGCGGTCGGGAACGGCGGCGCCTGCGTCCGGAGCCTGGACCACGGCTTGACCTGGGATAATCCGACACCACTGGAAGGTTCGGACAATGACCTGCTTTCGATTTATTTCGCGGATGACTCCACTGGATGGATCGTCGGCGAGATCGGCACGGTTCTGAGAACAGTCGACTGCGGCGCGACCTGGTCCGCGCTGCCGAACGTCATCGAGGATGACCTGGATGACGTATTCTTCACGGACAGGCTGAACGGCTGGGCCGTGGGACGCTGGGGCGGCATTTACCGATCGGAAAACGGCGGGGAGGACTGGACGCCGCAGTCCAGCGGCACGGTCCGCAGGCTGAGGTCCGTGTTCTTCGTGAATCCGGACACCGGTTGGGCGGTGGGCCACGGCGGCACCATCCTGCAAACCGGGAACGGCGGTTCGGTGTGGACGGTCCGGAACGCGGGAACCGCAGCGAATCTGTGGTCCGTCCATTTCGTGAATCCGGACACCGGATGGGCCGCGGGCGAGGACAGCACCCTCCTGAGAACCACGGACGGCGGCCGCGGCTGGCAGGCCGTCGACGCGGGAACCGGGCTCGATTTCGCGTCGGTCTGTTTTCTAAACCCGGACACCGGCTTCGCGGCGGGATTCAACGGTTCCCTCGACGAATACGGGATTCTCCAGAAACTGGGGGGAGGGGTGATCGCCACAACGGACGGCGGCGCCACCTGGGCCGCGGTCCACGCTTCTGCGGCTGCGGGTCTGAACGCGATTTCCTTCTCCGGTTCCGGAGCAGGCTGGTCCGTGGGCACGGCCGGCTGTCTGCTGGAGACCGGGGACCTCGGCGCGACCTGGGCATCGCGTTCGAAGGGCGCCTCCGGCGACCTGTCCTCGGTGTTTTTCATCGATCCGGAACGGGGGTGGGCGATCGCTTCGGGCACGCTCTACCGGACCACGGACGGCGGCGGCACATGGACCGCGAACCCGGCGCCCGTGCTGGACGATCCCAGACTCGCGAATTTCTCGTTCACTTCCCTGCAGTTCGCGGACGCGGACACGGGCCTGCTGACGGGCAGTTACGTCATCCAGTCGCAGGTGGCGTTCGAGATGGCGAGCGTCGTGCTGAGAACCACGGACGGCGGCACCACCTGGAACACGGCGCGGCGCCAGGAATTCGAGTACATCCTCGACCTGCAGATGCTGGACGCGGACACCGGGTTCGCCCTGGCCGCGGTCGTGGACCTCACGACCGGAAACATACAGTCGAAGTGCCTGTCCACCACGGACGGCGGCCTCGCCTGGACGGCCCGGGAAGGCCGGATCGCAGCGTCGGTCCTCTATTCCCTGGACTTCACGGATTCGAAAACCGGATGGGCGGCCGGGGAGAGCGGCATGATTTACAGAACCCTGGACGGGGGCCTGACCTGGAAGGGATTCCGCACGGGGTTGAGCAATATTTTTTTCCAGGAGGTTGATTTTGCGGACAGCAGGCGTGGCTGGGCCGCGGGCGCGAACGGACTGATCGTGGCCACGGAGAACGGCGGGGAGAAATGGACCCGGCTGAATACCGGCACCGCCGAGGTGCTGACCGCGCTGTTCGCGGTGGATGGAAAAACCGTATGGGCCGCGGGCACGGGCGGAACGATTCTGAACACGCTCGACGG
>CAZNXX010000049.1:0-3194 GCA_964577095.1 uncultured bacterium
ATTATCTTTCTTGCTTTCCTTTGATTATTTGATTAACTTTTTCAGCTTTAAACCGCATGACCATCCATTCGTGAGGGGAATTTTTCCATGCCGAAACGCGACGATATCCGCAAAGTGCTCATCATCGGATCCGGCCCGATCGTCATCGGCCAGGCCTGCGAATTCGATTATTCCGGCACCCAGGCCTGCAAGGCGCTCCGGAAACTGGGGTATGAAATCGTCCTGGTCAACTCCAACCCTGCCACCATCATGACCGATCCCGGCATGGCGGACGCCACCTATATCGAGCCCCTGAACACCGACTACCTCGAACAGATCATCGCAAAAGAAAAACCGGACGCCCTTCTCCCCAATCTCGGAGGCCAGACCGGTCTCAATCTCTCCTCCCAGCTCGCCAAAAGCGGCATTCTTGAAAAATACGGCGTGAAGGTCATCGGCGTCAACATCGATGCCATCGAACGCGGCGAGGACCGCACGGCTTTCAAGCAGACCATGACCCGGCTCGGCATCGACATGCCGAAAAGCGAGGCCGTGAACACCCTCGAAGACGCGGAAAAAGAGGCGGAAAAGCTCGGGTATCCGGTGGTGATCCGGCCGGCCTACACCATGGGGGGAACGGGCGGAGGCCTGGTCTACAACGTTGAGGAGCTGAGGACCATCGCATCGCGGGGCCTGGCCGAAAGCATGGTGCACCAGGTGCTGATCGAGGAATCCGTTCTGGGCTGGGAGGAACTCGAGCTGGAGGTGGTGCGCGACTCGAAGAACCGCATGATCACGGTTTGCTTCATCGAGAACGTCGACGCCATGGGCGTGCACACCGGAGACTCGTACTGCACCGCGCCGATGCTGACCATCGACCCCGCCCTGCAGAAAAAACTCCAGAAATACTCCTACGACATCGTCGAGGCCATCGAAGTCATCGGCGGCACCAACATCCAGTTCGCGCATGACCCCAAAACCGGTCGGGTGGCAGTCATCGAGATCAATCCGCGCACGTCCCGCTCGTCGGCGCTCGCCTCCAAGGCCACGGGGTTCCCGATCGCCTTTGTCTCGTCCCTGCTCGCAGGCGGCCTGACCATGGACGAGATTCCGTACTGGCGCGAGGGAACGCTGGACAAATACACCCCCTGCGGCGATTACGTGGTCGTGAAATTCGCGCGCTGGGCTTTCGAAAAGTTCGAGGGCATCGAGGACAGGCTCGGCACCCAGATGCGCGCGGTCGGCGAAGTGATGAGCATCGGCAAGAACTACAAAGAGGCCCTGCAGAAAGCCGTCCGCTCGCTTGAAATCGGCAGGGCCGGACTTGGCTTCGCCAAGGACTTCAACACAAAACCGCTCGACGAGCTGATCAAGCTCCTGGCCGTGCCCACCAGCGAGCGCCAGTTCCTGATGTACGAGGCCCTGCGCAAGGGCGCGGATGTCGCCGAGCTGTCGGCGAGAACCTATATCAAGGAATGGTTCATCCGGCAGATGAAGGAATTGGTGGACCTGGAGGAGGAGATTCTCAGGCACAAGGGCGGCCGCCTGCCGGATGAGCTCCTGGTCCGCGCGAAAAAGGACGGGTTCGCGGACAAGTACCTCTCCGGACTGCTCGGCGTTCCCGAGCGGGAACTCCGCGACCGCCGCATCGCGCTCGGCGTGAAGCACGCCTGGGAGCCGGTCCGCGTCAGCGGCGTGGAGAACGCGGCGTATTACTTCTCGACCTACAACGCTCCGGACGCGGTTGAGGTGAGCGGCCGCAGAAAGATCATGGTGCTCGGCGGCGGGCCGAACCGCATCGGCCAGGGCATTGAATTCGACTATTGCTGCGTGCACGCCGCTTTCGCCATCCGCGACGCCGGGCTCGAATCCATCATGGTCAACTGCAACCCCGAAACCGTGTCCACCGACTTCGACACCTCGGACAAGCTGTATTTCGAACCGCTGACCGTGGAGGACGTGCTGGCCATCTGGGAGAAGGAGCGGCCGGAGGGCGCCATTGTCCAGTTCGGCGGCCAGACCCCGTTGAACATCGCCGCCGAACTCGCGAGAGCGGGCGTGCGGATCATGGGCACCTCGCCCGAGACCATCGATCTCGCCGAGGACCGGGACCGTTTCCGGAAGGTGATGCAGAAGCTCGGGATTCCCCAGCCGGACTCCGGAATGGCGAGCACGCTGGAGGAGGCGCTGTCCATCGCCGAACGCATCGGGTATCCCCTCATGGTCCGGCCCTCGTACGTGCTGGGGGGACGCGCCATGCAGATCGTGCTCGACGAGGCCATGCTCCGGCGCTACATCACCGCGGCCGTGGACGTCTCGCCCGAACGGCCCATTCTGATCGACAAATTCCTCGAGAACGCGATCGAGGCCGAAGCCGATGCCCTGTGCGACGGAAAGGACGCCTTCGTGCCCGCGGTGATGGAGCACATCGAGTACGCGGGCATCCACTCGGGCGATTCGGCCTGCGTCATCCCTCCCGTGGGCCTTCCCCACAAGCACGTGGAAACGATCGAGGAATACACGCGCCGCATCGCGCTGGAGCTCGGCGTGGTGGGCCTCATCAACATCCAGTACGCGATCGCCAGCGGCACCGTGTACATCCTCGAGGCCAACCCCCGCGCCTCGCGGACCGTGCCCCTGGTTTCCAAGGTGTGCAACATCCCGATGGCCAAGATCGCGACCCAGATCATGCTGGGTAAAAAGCTGGCCGACCTCAAGCTGAAACGGGTCTCGTTCCGGCATTTCGGCGTGAAGGAGGCCATGTTCCCCTTCAACATGTTCCCCGAGGTCGACCCGGTGCTCGGCCCGGAGATGCGCTCCACCGGCGAGGTGCTCGGCCTGGCCGATAATTTCGGCCTCGCGTTCTACAAGTCGCAGGAAGCGACCAAACTCACGCTCCCGCTCGAAGGCACGGTGCTCGTCACGGTCGCGGACCGGGACAAGGGCGGCGTTCTGGAATCGGCCAAGCGCTTCCAGGACATGGGGTTCCGCATCCTCACCACCGAAGGCACGCGGCAGTTCCTGATGCGGCACGGCGTCGAGTCGGCCCGCATCAACAAGGTCAAGGAGGGCCGCCCCCACATCGTGGACGCGGTCAAGAACGGCGAGATCCACCTCATCATCAACACGCCCAAGGGAAAGCTGTCCGAGGTCGACGACTCGTACATCCGCAAGGCGGCCATCAAGTACAAGATCCCCTACATCACCACGACCAC
>CAZNXX010000049.1:3294-18474 GCA_964577095.1 uncultured bacterium
GCCGTCGTGTTCGGACTCGGCCTGAAGGACACCATCGAATCCCTGTTCCATTCGGGTAAATCCCTCGGCTTCGAATTTCTCTTCACCGGTGTCATTCTCTGGCTCGCGGATTCCCTGAAAACAAGGGACAAGGGCGTGCGGGAGACCACGGCCGGAGACGCCCTGCTGGTCGGATCGGCACAGGCCCTGGCCATACTCCCGGCCGTGTCCCGGTCCGGCTTCACGATCGCGGGCGCGCTCTGGCGCGGGCTCGACCGGAAATTCGCGGCCAAGTTCTCCTTCCTTCTCTCCGTACCGGCCATCCTCGGAGCCGCGGTTCTGGACGCGCCCGATGCCGTGGCCGTGGCGCGTGAAACCGGAACGCTCGGCGTCCCCACGATGCCCCTCATCGCGGGTTTCGTCGCCGCGGCCCTGTTCGGCTGGCTGGCCGTCAAATGGATGATCCGGATCATCACCACCGGCCGTCTGCGTCCGTTCGCGATATACGTTTCCGTGCTGGGCCTGCTCGTCATCCTTGAACAGATCTTTTCAGGGCATCTTTTCGGAAAACTGTTCTGATCCGGCAAAGCCGGCCGCGGTCCGTCCGTTCGTCCCGGCGGACGGACCGTCGCATTCGAACCGGAACGCAGGGTTCTATTCATCCGAAATCGCTTTGACTTCTGCTCCCATCCTGATATATTTGATCAACTTCATTTCCTGATCATATGCGTCGATTTCAGACGCATGCGCCGGCCGGATCGGAATTTTTAACCTGACCAGCATATAGAAAGATAACTCAATTATATATTAATCAATGCCTTGAGAGAACAATCGATGGAATATCTAATTTGCATAAACCGATAAACTCTCTCAAAAAATTCTTTTAATTAAATAAAAATCTACTTATCTTTAAGATCAACCGGGAACGAAAATGAACTATATCAGCACAAATAAAAATACTCCCAAAGTCGACTTTGTGACGGCCCTGTTCCGCGGTCAGGCGCCGGATCGTGGTCTCTACATGCCGGAAACCATCCCCGTGCTGGAGCCGGAAGAAATCCGCGCAATGAAATCCATGTCCTACCCGGAAATCGCGGAAATCATCCTGTCCCGTTTTCTGTCCGGGCACATCGCCCCGGAACGGCTTTCCGAACTGTGCCGCGACGCGTACGATTTCGACGTGCCCGTCGAATCCGCCGGAGACCGGCTTTTCATCCTCAGGCTCGACCGGGGTCCGACCGCCTCATTCAAGGATTTCGCAGCCGCCATGATGGCCCGCTGGATGTCCGAGTTCCGCGACGCCGGCGCGAAACGCCTCGTGGTGCTGACCGCCACCAGCGGGGACACGGGCGGCGCGGTCGCGGCCGCTTTCCACGGAATCCCCGGCATAGACGTCATCGTGCTGTTTCCCCCCGGCGAGGTGAGCGGCCGGCAGCGCCGCCAGATGACCACGCTGTCGGGCAACGTGACCGCGATCGCAGTGGACGGCAAATTCGACCACTGCCAGGCCCTGGTGAAAAAAGCGTTCGCGGATCCGGATCTGCGTTCGATCGACCTGACCTCGGCGAATTCGATCAACATCGGACGCCTGCTGCCGCAGTCCGTGTATTACGCGTACGCCTACAGCCGCATGGCCGATCATCCGGAGCCGATGGTCGTCTCCGTGCCCTCGGGCAATTTCGGAGACATGATGGGCGCCCTGCTCGCCCGCCGCATGGGAATCCCGATCTCGCGCGTGGTCGTGGCCACCAATTCGAACGACGAGGTGCCGCAATACCTGGCGACCGGCGTTTACCGCACAATTGACCCGTCCCGGGTCTGCATCTCGAACGCCATGAACGTGGGACACCCGAGCAACCTGGCGCGCGTCGTTTTCCTCTACGGCGGCCGCATGGACGAGACCGGCGCGGTGGTCCGTCCGCCCGACATGGACGCGATGCGGCGCGACCTGTTCGCGGTCAGCGTGAGCGATTCGGAAACGCGCGACGCCATCCGCGAAGCGTGGCAGGACGGCCGCATCCTGCTGGAGCCGCACGGCGCCGTCGGATGGGTCGGGTTGAGGCGGTACCTGGAGCTCCGGAAAACCGGCGGCCGCGAACTGTGTCTCTGCGTGGAAACAGCCCATCCCGCGAAATTTCCGGAGGAGATCGAGAGTCTGCTCGGATTCGCGCCCGAAATCCCGCCCAGTCTCGCCGGTCTCGATTCGGGAACCGAAACCTGGCACAATCTGCCCGCCGATTACGAGGCGTTCCGGGCGTTCCTCTCCGAAAGGTATGCCGCATGAAGACCGTGATTCTGCTCGGAGACGGAATGGCCGATTACCCCGTCCCGTCGCTCGGCGGCCGCACGCCGCTCATGGCGGCCCGCACGCCGGCCATGGACGAGGTGGCCACGAAGGGGCGCACGGGCCTGTTCCGCACGATCCGAGAAGGCCAGCCCACGGGCTCGGCCGTGGCGAACCTGGCCGTGCTCGGGTACGATCCGGACACGGATTTCAGCGGACGCGGCGTGCTCGAAGCCGCGAGCCTCGGCCTTCCGTTTGACGGGAACGACCTGGTGTTCAGGGTCAACCTCATCCACGTCGCGAACGGCCTGATCGCGAGCCATTCCGCGGGCCACATCTCGAACGAGGAGGCGGGCACCCTCATCCGCGATCTGACCGAACCCGTGGCCGGCCTGGGAATACGACTGCACCAGGGCCTGAGCTACCGCCACATCGGCATTCTCGCGGGCGGCGACAGCCGTATCGCCTGCACCGAGCCGCACGACCACATCGGCGAACCTGCGGCCGAACGGCTGGTCCGCGCCCTGCATCCGGACGCCGAATCCACGGCCGCGGCGCTGAACCGGATGATCGCCGAATCGGAGCGTCTACTGGCCGACCACCCCGTCAACCGCGCCCGCGCGGCGAACGGAAAACCGACGGCCAACCGGCTGTGGCCCTGGTCGGCCGGCAAAAAGCCGGCGATGCGTTCCTTCGAGTCCATGCACGGCACCCGGGCCGTGGTCATCTCCGCCGTGGATCTGGTCAAGGGCATCGCCGTGACCGCGGGGATGGAGGTCGTTTCCGTCGCGGGCGCGACAGGGCTGTACGACACCAACTACGAGGGCAAGGCCGAAACCTGCCTCCGCGCCCTCCGGGACCGCGACTTCGTGTATGTGCACGTCGAAGCCGCGGACGAGGCCGGTCATGACCGGAACGTGGAATTGAAGATCCGCTGCATCGAGGACCTGGACCGCCGTTGTCTCCGCCGCATCCTGGACGGCCTGTCCAGGAGCGGCATGGAAGCCGTCATCGCCGTGCTTCCCGACCACCCGACTCCGGTCACGCTCGGTTCGCATGTGCGCGATCCGGTGCCCGTCGCGATCTGGGATCCCCGTGTTGCGCCCGACTCGGTGACGCGCTATGACGAGGAGAGCGTCCGATCCGGAAGCCTCGGCCTCCTTGAGGGGCCGGACTTCATCCGTCTCCTGCTCGGACAGCGGCCCGTGAAGTGACCGGCGCCGGCGCGCCGCTTTTTCGAAATCCGCAAACTTGAACGCAACTCAACCCGTATCCGAGGAGCATGCAGAATGGCCAACGGCAAACCCGCAGAAGACAAAACCTTTGTGAGGGGTCTCGAAGGCGTCGTCGCCGCGGAAACGAACATCTCATGGGTGGACGGCACCCACGGAAAGCTGTACTACTGGGGGTACGACATCCATGACATCGCCGAAAAGGTCACGTTCGAAGAGGTGATCTACCTGCTCTGGAACGGCCGTTTTCCGAACCGGAAGGAGTGGGAGACCCTGCGGCGGGAGCTGGCGTCCGAGATGCGGCTCCCGAGCCAGGTGGTCGACCTCCTCAAGCTCATGCCGCCCAACGCCCATCCCATGCAGGTGCTCCAGACCGCGGTCGCCATGCTCGGCGTGTTCGATCCGGACTCCGGCATCAGCGGCCCGGAAGCGAACCTCCGCAAGGCGAAACGGCTCGTGGCGCAGGTGCCGACTCTGATCGCCGATCTGCACCGCATCCGCAAAGGGCTCCCGCTCATCTCCGCCGATCCCCAGCTTGGCATCGCGGACAACTTCCTCTACATGCTGAGGGGCGCGCCCCCCGAGGAGCTCGAGCACACGGTCATGGATCTGATCATGGTGCTCCACACCGACCACGGGCTCAACGCCTCGACTTTCGCGGGACGCGTGATCGCCAGCACGCTCTCCGACATGCACGCCGCGCTGGCCGGCGCCATCGGTGCGCTGAAGGGCCCCCTGCACGGCGGCGCCAACCAGAAGGTCATGGAGATGATTCTCCAGATCGGCAAGGTCGACATGGTCCAGGATTATATCGCCGGCATGCTCGACAACCGGCGGAAGATCATGGGATTCGGACACCGGGTGTACCGCACCGAGGATCCGCGCGCCCGGCACCTGCGCAAGTACTCGGAGATGCTGTGCGAGATGCGCGGCTACAAGGAGCTCTACGATATCTCTCACAAAGTCGAGACCCTGGTCCGCGAACAGAAGGGGATATACCCCAACGTCGACTTCTATTCCGCCACGGTCCAGCACGCCATGGGCATTCCGGCCGACTTCTTCACCGCCGTGTTCGCCGCGGCCCGGACCGCCGGCTGGGTCGCCCACATCATGGAGCAGTACGCCGACAACCGGCTCATCCGGCCGACTTCGAAATACACGGCCGAGCTCGGCATCCCGTTCACGCCCATGGACCAGCGGTCGTGACCGACCTCGATCTGCTCGGCCGGTTCGCCGTGGCCCTGGGCGTCAGCCTGCTCATCGGGCTCCAGCGCCAGTCGGCGCTGGGCCGGCCCCGGCGCGAGCTCGCCCTCGGCATGCGGACCTTCGCCCTCTGCGGCGTGTCGGGATTCGCGTCCGCCATGCTGTCGGACGCTGAAGGATCGCCGGCCGTGTTCGCGGCCGTGGTCGGCATTCTGGGGCTCATGATCGCGATCGGCTACTTCCGCGAGACCTCGTCCGGGAGGCCGGGCCTGACCACGCGGGTCGCGGCCGTGCTCACGCTCCTGCTCGGCGCCCTGGCCGCGCACGGAAGCCTGATCCTGGTGTCCGCGATCGGCATTTCGACCACGGCCCTTCTGTCGTTCAAGGGGGAGATGCACCGGATCGCGCGCCTGCTCACCCGGGAGGACCTGCTCGCCATCCTGAAGTTCGCGGTGGTGTCCGCCGTCGTCCTGCCTGTGCTTCCGGACCGGCCGGTCGGCGGCTATCCCTTCGACGCGCTGAACCCGTACCGGATCTGGCTGTTCGTGGTGCTCATCTCCGGCATCGGGTTCATCGGATACGCCCTCGCCAAGTGGAAGACGTCGGGCGGCGGCATCGCGCTCACCGGGCTGATCGGCGGTCTCGCGTCCAGCACCGCCGTGACCTTCAGCTTTTCCGGACGCAGCCGGAAGACACCCGGCCTTTCCCGGCCGTACGCGTCCGGCGTGCTCCTGGCCTGGACCGTGATGTTCGCCCGGATCGGGGCGGTGCTCGCGGTGGTCAACCCGGGCCTGCTGGGCCGGTGCTGGCCGTTTCTCGCCGCCTCCGCGGCCTTCGCGCTGGCGGCCGCCGGCCTTCTGTGGCGGCAAGCGCGCCCGACCGCTACCGACCGCGGCGTGCCGCTCCACAACCCGTTCGAACTGGGCATGTCCCTGAAATTCGGCGCGATTTTCGCCGTGGTCCTGCTGGCCACGCACGCAGCCCGGTTCCGGTTCGGCAATTCGGGCGTGTACGCCACGTCCGTGCTGTCCGGGCTGGTGGACATGGACGCCATCGTTCTGTCGACCGGCCGGCTGCAGCAGTCGGCCGGCGGCATCGATTCCGCCACGGCCGCCATCGCCGTCGCCCTGGCCGCGCTGTCCAACACCGTATTCAAGATGGGTGCCTGCTGGTTTTCCGGATCGCCGGAATTCCGCCGCGCCCTGATCCCGGGATTCCTGCTCATCTGCGCCGCCTGCCTGGCGCCGGTGTTCTGGTTCTAGGTCCCGCGGCGGGCGATCCGGCCGGAACCCCTTCCGGAATCGCGCGACACAAGCCGTACCATCCGTTCTGGAGAATCGTCTCATGAAACCTTTGGACCCCCAGGCTGAATCGCTCAACGACCGGATCCGGCGGGACAATCCCGCCGTTTTCGACCTGCTTTCGGAAAAAGGCAGGGCCGTCTACTTTCCGCACCTCGGCATCGTCAAGCAGTCCGCGGACGCGCGCGGCAAGGCCATCGACGCCACCATCGGCATCGCCGTGGAGGACGACGGCACGCCCATGCGCTTTCACGCCATCGCGGACCGGCTCCGTGTCGACCCGAAACAGTCCTTCACCTACGCGTCGAGCTACGGAAAACCGGAACTTCGGAAAAAGTGGCGGGAGATGATCCACGCCAAGAATCCGTCCCTGTCCGGCATGATCAGCCTTCCCGTGGTTTCACACGCGCTCACGCACGGCCTGAGCCTGGCCGGATACCTGTTCGCGGATCCCGGTGACGTCATCCTGGTTCCGGACAAGTACTGGGAGAACTACGATTTGCTGTTCGGGCTGGCGTACGGCGCAAGACTCTCCTTCTTCAACACGTTCAAGGGGCAGGGCCTCGACCTGGACGCGTTCGAAAAGGGCCTGAAGGCCATGGGCCCCAAAAAAATCGTACTGCTGACCTTTCCCAACAATCCGACGGGGTACACGCCGACCCTCGCGGAACAGGACCGCATCGTCCGCCTGCTGACCGCCGAAGCGGAAGCGGGACATCGGGTGCTCGTGCTCGCGGACGACGCGTATTTCGGGCTTGTGTACGAGAACGGCATCGCGACCGAATCGATCTTCAGCCGCCTGGCGGATGCCCACGAAAACCTTCTGGCCGTCAAAATCGACGGCGCGACCAAGGAAGACTACGTCTGGGGATTCCGGGTGGGTTTCGTGACCTACGGATCAAAGGGCATCACGGCCGCGACGTGTTCCGCGCTGGAAGACAAAACCGCGGGCGCCCTGCGGGGCAACATCTCCAACGCCTCGCATCTGTCACAGACTTTGGTTTTCGAGGGGTTCTCCGCTCCGGACTATGACGCGGTCAAGCGGGAAAAATTCGGCATCCTGAAAAAGCGGTACCTGCGGGTGAAGGAAGTGATGGCCGCGAACGGGAAGCGGTACGCGGACGTGTTCACCCCGCTGCCCTTCAATTCCGGGTATTTCATGTGCGTGGAACTGCGGGATGGGTTGTCCGCCGAAGCCGTGCGCCAGACTTTGCTCGCGAAGTACGACACGGGCGTGATCGCGCTCGGCAACCTGATCCGCGTGGCATTTTCCGCCGTGCCCGCGGACAAGATCGAGCCGTTGTTCGAAAATATTTACAATGCATGCAAGGAACCAGTGTAGGGGCGAGGCGCCGCCTCGCCCCTATGATTTTTCTATTTTTATAATCAATGTCATCCCCGCGCAAGTGTCTTTTTCATCCGCGCCAGCGGACGGGGATCCATTTACTGATGAAACAACCCGGCCTGATATGAATTAAATCCCAACCATATCTCTATACTTCTTCGTCCCCCTGATCTTCTTGAGTTCCCGCTCCCGCCGCATCGCCTGCTTGCGCGTGCGGAATTCCTCCCGATAGATTTCCTTCCATCCGGAGAACCGCTTCGTCCACCCGCGGTTCCCGGCCGCATTGTGCTGACGGATCCGCTTCTCCACGTCCTGCGAATACCCGATGTACATCCGGCCTTCGGCCGAGCGGAGGACGTAAACGGAAAATGTTCTGCGCTTCCTGCGGACGCCCGAAGC
This sequence comes from uncultured bacterium, assembly GCA_964577095.1. Classification (GTDB taxonomy): domain Bacteria; phylum Zhuqueibacterota; class QNDG01; order QNDG01; family DTFT01; genus JAFGAX01. The sequence continues at coordinate 11,038 of CAZNXX010000049.1, forward strand.
TTTTGCTTTTTTCAGGCGGCCGGCGCTCGATTTTTTCCTGTCCATGCTGCTCCCGTGGATCCTGTCCAATCAATATAGGACGCGACCGGCGAAGAGTCAAGAAAGGGATCGACACAGATTCGAACTTCTCCGAAGCGACGGCTACTTAACTTAACATTTTCAACGACCTTGCACGTGAATTCCCGGATTGCTATATTGTTTATCGGATCGTATATCCCCAGGTCCAGCCGCACCCTTGAGGACTGGCCAGTTGAGTCCGTGTCCCCGGGAATACGACCGTCATGTAACTCCGAATCAACTGAATCTACAGGAGTCCTCCGTGAAAATCAAAATGAAAATCCCATTCTTTCTCCTATGCCTGACGACAATCGGCGCACTGCGGGGGCAGTCCTATGAACGCATGGAGAACGGCATTTCCCTTCTGCCTCTGAATTCCAATGAAACCGGAGTGAAAAAACTGATCATCCAAGTCCTCTCGGACGACATCATTCAGATTGTCCGGACCCCCGCGGAATCCGATCCGGTTCCGACAAGCCTCGTCACGGACGGCTTCAAGCCGTCCGAAATCCGGTTCACCGTCGGGGAACAGGGTCCCGAAATACGTTTCAACGCCGGAAAACTCACCGTACTCGTCGATTCCCGAAGCGGACGAATCGTTATCCTGGATGCGAAGAACGAAATTGTCTTCCGTGAAGGATCCGGACGGATCGTTCCCGCGGTCGTTTCAGGAGAAAAAGTCAGCCATATCCGGCAGGCGTTTCAATGGCTGGAGGGTGAGGCCCTGTACGGCCTGGGCCAGCACCAGGAGGGGATATTCAACTGGCGGGGTCATTACGTCGAAATGTTCCAGTATAACATGAGAGCCGTGGTCCCCTTCCTCCTGTCCACGAACGGGTACGGGATCCTGTGGGACAATTGTTCCTATACCAGATTCAACGACACGTCCGCGGGATCCTACCTCTGGTCCGAAGCCGGGGACGCGATCAGCTACTGCTTCATTTATGGCCCCGAACCGGATGCGGTCATCCGGAATTACCGGAAACTCACCGGCAACTCGCCGCTGTTCCCCAAATGGGCGTACGGGTATATTCAATCGAAGGAACGGTATCAGTCCCAGCAGGAGATTCTGGACATTGCTCGGGAGTACCGGGAACGCCGCATCCCGATGGACGCGGTCGTGCTGGACTGGCAGTACTGGGACGACGGAATGTGGGGCCAGAAGAGCTTCAACAAGGACCGCTTCCCGGATCCTGAGGTCATGCTGCGGACTCTGCATGCCGATCACAACGCGCATTTCATGATCTCGATATGGCCGAAAATGTCAAATGGATCATCCGATTACAATGAAATGATCAAAAATCAGGGCTTTTTGTATCCCGGCGGTCAGGATCCTTTTTACGACGCTTTCAATCCGGAGGCGCGGAGGCTGTACTGGGAGCAGGCCAACCGGGGCCTGTTCTCGAAGGGTGTCGACGCCTGGTGGTGCGACGCCTCTGAACCCGAGCTGGACGGGTGGGACCTCAACAATGACTCTTTCCGGACGAAAATGAAGCCCGCGATCGGATCGGGCGCTCGATACATGAACGCCTATTCGCTGATGCACGCGAAAGGGATTTACGAGAATCAGCGGCGCGTCACAAGCGAAAAACGTGTCGTCAATCTGACCCGCTCGGCTTTCACGGGTCAGCAGAAATACGCCGCCATCACCTGGTCCGGCGATATCACGGCGGACTGGAACGTTTTCAAAAACCAGATACCCGCGGGATTGAATTTCTGCATGTCGGGCATCCCGTACTGGACAACGGATATCGGGGCCTTTTTTGTTCAATCCTCCCGGGCCGGCGGGCTTGGCCGGGGCGGCTGGTTCAGGAACGGCCGATTCGACGGCGGCATCGCGGATGACGGTTATAAAGAACTGTATGTCCGGTGGTTCCAGTTCGGCGCTTTCTGCCCTATCTTCAGGGCCCATGGCACGGATTTTCCGAGGGAAATCTGGCGGTTCGGCGAGCCCGGACAATGGGCGTATGATGCGCTGTTGAAATTCGACAACCTCCGCTACCGCCTGATGCCCTACATCTATTCGACGGCCTGGAAGGTGACTGACGAAGGGTATACGATGATGCGGGGTCTTGCCATGGATTTCGGACAGGACCCGCATGTGTTCAGTATCGACGACCAGTTCATGTTCGGCCCGTCCATGCTGGTAAACCCGGTTACGCAGCCAGGCGTCACGTACCGTCCGGTCTACCTGCCTTTGGATGCGGACTGGTACAATTTCTGGACGGGGAAGAAGTATTCGGGGGGGCAAACCTTCCCCGTTCCCGTTCCCCTGCACGAAATGCCGTTATTCGTCAGGGCGGGGTCCATCGTTCCCATGGGACCGTTCATCCAGTACGCGGCCGAATCCGCAGATCCGATAGAGCTGAGAATCTATCCGGGTGCGAACGGAGACTTCACCTTGTACGAGGACGAAAATGACAACTACAACTACGAGAATGGAGTTTACTCAACGATCCGGATGAAATGGGAGGATCAGGCCAGCAAGCTAACCATCGGGGAGAGAAAGGGAGGATTCCCGGGCATGCTGAAGAACCGGACGTTTCATATCGTCCTGGTCGGAGAAAGACGGGGAACCGGCGTCGGGGTCACGCCCAATGCGGACAGAACCGTCTCGTATTCCGGGGGAGAACAGATCGTTTCATTTTGACCTGCTCAGCCCACGGTTTTAACCGTGGGGATGGCGAAAGAGAAGTAATCAGATGAAACCGTTTCAACGGTTTCACAGAATGGAAACCGATAAATCGGTTTGCTTTTTTTGGGTAAACCCTTGACCCACGGCTGAAGCCGTGGGCTGCCAAGCCGTAGGCTGCCGGTTCTTCGCGACGGCACAAGAACCTCCCGCGGGTTTGCATGAACCTGCGGGAGGTTTCTTTTCGACGGTATCGGATTTCGGATCCGATGGACGCGGACGACGCGCCGCGGTCCTGTCTCAGAGCGGCTTCACGGGCACGCAGATGTCGATGATGTGCTTGTGCTGAGGATGCTCGGACGGGTCGTTGTGGCACCACTCGTAACAGGGCCCGTCCGCGGGCTGGTAACCGCTTTTCGGCAGCCAGTCGCCGCACACGAAATCCCAGGCCTGCTGGAACTGGTCCTGGGAGATCTCGAAATGCGCCAGGGCGGTCCGGCCGGCCGGTATCTCCATTTTCCCGATTTCGCCCCCGACCGCGGTGTCCGGAGGAACGGTGATGCAGACACTGGTCCTGAGATTCTCCTCGTCCGTGATTTCGGGATCGTCGTGGTACACGCTGATGCACTTCAGGTCCGGCTGGGCCATCAGTCCCCTGGGGCCCGCCCACGTCATGAGTTTCGACCACAGCGACTGGAACAGTTTGGAATTCCCCTTGTACGGACCGATGTGCCGCACGTACGCCAGCGTCATCGCGGGCATGTCGCGCACTTCGACTCTCACGTTCTTCGCGTTCAGCATGTTTCGTCTCCTTTTGTTCTGCGGTTGGATGGGAACGGCCGGCCCGCGGTCGCCCGCGCCGTCCGTGTCGGAACCAATATAACCGCCGGAGACGAAACGATCTTTCCGGTCCTTGCGATCCGTTTTTCCGTTCTTGCTTTTCGTTTGACCGATCTTGCGGAGGCCGTGAGTTCCCCCGGCCCGCCAGGCGCTCGCGCTCATCCCGAAATATTCCCGAAACAGCCTCGCGAACGGAGCGGACCCCGAGAAACCGCAGTCCAGCGCGACTTCCGTGACGGATTTTCTCGGGTTCGCGACCAGCATGGCCGCAGCTTTCTCCACCCGGAGCCGCTGGATGAAACGGCTCAGGGTTTCGCCAACCATGGCCCTGAATATCCGATGAAAATGGAAGGGTGAAAAGTTAGCGATTTCGGCGAGTTCGTTCAGCCGCATGGGCCGATCCAGATGGGCCTGGATGTAATCCATCACGCGATTGATCCGCGCCCGGTAATCCTCTTCGTGGATGGAGGGATTCATGCCTGATTCTCCGGTTGGCTGTCCGGCAACAAAGTCCATCATTTTGAATCAGCCCACGGTTTTAACCGTGGGGAAGGAATCGAATTTAAGTAGCCCACGACTTATGTCGTGGGTTACAAACATGATAGCCGAAATCAGAAAACCTCCCGCGGGTTTGTTCAAACCCGCGGGAGGTTCTAAATAGAAAAAGGATCAATTACTCATTGATCCTTTTTGGCTTGTAGCGGGGGCAGTCCGATGTATCGGACCTACTCTATCTCTTCTGATCCTTCCCGCACTGAGTCAGTCGAATAAGAGATATTGACCTTCTTGCACGGGATTCAAACCTGCGATCCCGCTTCGGCTGATGAAAACGCCTCGCGGGATCTACCCTAAAATTTTTGTAGCGGGGGCAGGATTCGAACCTGCGACCTTTGGGTTATGAGCCCAACGAGCTACCAACTGCTCCACCCCGCGATCGTCGGTAAGACTATACAGTATAACGTTTTTTGCCCAAAAGTCAAGCCCTAATTTGCATTTCCCCCGTTTTTACCCCTATTACGGGCTTTCCGGACGGAAAAACCGGACGCAGACGGCTCAGGCGGCCGCAACCTGGGCCGGCTGGGGCTTTTCCTCGTCCTCCCACTTCACGGACACGATCTTCGACACGCCCTCCTCCTCCATGGTCACCCCGTACATCGCCTTGGCGCAGCGCATGGTCCGCTTGTTATGCGTGACGATGACGAACTGCGTCTTCTCGGCGTATTCCGCGAGCGCGTTGGTGAACCGCTCCACATTGGCGTCGTCGAGCGGGGCGTCGATTTCGTCCAGGATGCAGAAGGGACTGGGTTTGACTTCGTACATGGCGAACAGAAGCGAGATCGCGGTCAGTGCCTTTTCGCCTCCCGACAGCAGGTCTAGCGCGCGCAGCTGTTTTCCGGCCGGCCGCGCCAGGATCTCGATCTGGGCCTCGAGCACGTCCTCGCCCTCCGCCATCCGCAGGTCCGCCTCGCCGCCCTGAAAGAAACGGGAGAACGTCTGCCTGAAATTGACGCGAACCTGATCGAAGACCTCCTGGAACCGCTGGCGCGCGGTCTCGTTGATCTTGGTAATGGTTTCCTTGAGCGTGCCTTCGGCGGAGAGCAGGTCCTCCCGCTGTTGCAGCAGAAAATCGAGCCGGGCTTTCTGCTGCTCGTACTCCTGGAGCGCGGCGATGTTCACCGGGCCCAGGTTCTTGATCCGCCGCTTCATGTCCTCGATGCCCTTTTCGGCCTCTTCCAGAACGAACGGGTCGGGGCACGACAGCTTTTCAAGCTCGATGCCGAAATTCTCCCACAGATGGTTCCGCAGCGTCAGCACCTGGTGCTCGATCTCGGTGATTTCCATCTGCAGGCCGTGTATCTTCTCCGACACTTCCTCCCGGTCGCGCCGGACCTGCCGCACTTCCTTCTCCTTGGCGTCCAGGGCTTCCCTCAGCCCCTGGAATTCCTCCTCGCGCCGCCGCTTCTCGGCCTCTTTGTCCTCTTTCTCCTGAAGCTGTTCGAGCAGGCGCTGTTCGATGCCTGCGGTCTCCTCCGTGAGCCTCCGGATGTCGGCCTCGGCCTGTTCGGTCTCCACGCCCCGCTGGGTGATGGTGGCCTCGATCTCGGCGAGCAGTTTCTTCGACCGCTCGATGTCATAATCGAGATTCTGGGCCTCCCCGTTGTGCCGGACCACCGCGATGTTGAGCCGGTGGACCTCCTCCTCCATTTTCTTGCCCTCGCCCTCCAGCCGCTCCACCTCGGTCTGAATGTGGGCCGCGAGCGTCTCGTTGCGCTCCCGGTCCTCGAGCAGGGACTGAACACGGGGCCGCAGGCCCTCGAGCAGATCGCGTCCCTTCTCCAGCTCCTTCAGCAGCTTCCCGCGCTCCTCCGAATTCCGCCGCAGGCCGTCCTGGGCCTTTTCCCCCTCGACCTGGGTCTTGGTGCGCTGTTTCTCGACGGTGAGAATGCGCGTCTCGAGCTCCCGGACGGACCGCTCGGTTTGTTCGCGCTCCTTCTGGAGTTCGCCGATCCGCGACTCCATCTCCGCCATGCGCTTCTCCGCCTCCGCGTTCTGCCGGACGATGCCGGCGATGCGCTCCTCGAGCTCGGCGATGCGCTGCCTGCGTCCGACGAGGCTCGTGTCCTGGGTGGTGGTCGGATTGTTCTCCAGCACGCCCCAGTCGCTGACCAGCTCCCCTTCGAGCGTGGCCGCCCGGATGCCCAGCCCGGCCATGGCCTCGACCGACTGTTTCGCGGAATCCAGGTCCCGGACGATGAGCAGGTCGGACAGGAGCAGCTGGGCCAGGCTCCGGACCGCGGGATCGAAACGAACGAGCTCATCCGCCCAGCCGATGGCCGACGCGCCTTCCGGAAGCTCCGGATGGGGCCTGGGCGCCGGCGCCTTGGAGAGCCGGTCCAGGGACACCAGGGCCGCGCGTCCGCCGCCGCCCCGCTTCAGCCGCTCGAGCGCGGAAACGGCCCGGCCGAAATCGCTGAACACCACGTAACGGGCCGCCTCGCCGAGACCGATCTCCACCGCGGGCCTGTATTCCGGGGCTGTTTCGATGAGGTCCGCGAGAACGCCCACCAGGCCTTCGGGATTCTGCTCGAGCAGGCGCTTGGACCCGTCGCTCATGCCCTCCCGGCTCTCGAGGATGTGCTGAATGAAGTTCTTCCGGCCCTGAAGATTGTCGAGTTCGCCCTGGTCGCGGAAATACTGCTCCTTGGCCGTCTCGAGCGCCTTGCGGCCGCGTTCAATTTCCTCCGCCGCGCGTTCCATCGCCGCCCGCATCTGGCCGCGCTGATCGGACAGGGTGCTGAAATCGGTCTCGACCGCGGTGTGGTTTTCCTGAACCCGGGTCTGGTCGTTCCGGAAGGCTGCGTCCTCCTCGTCCAGCCGCTCGAGCCGCCCCCGGTTGTTGTCCATGCGCGCCCGGTGCTGGGTCTCCTCGTTGTTGAGGCGGCTCACTTCCTCCAGACAGCCGATGATCTCCTGCTTCTTCTTGTTGAGGTCCAGCCGCTTGAGGTTCAGTCCCTGCTGGAACACGTCGAGTTCCATTTTCTTGTTGTTGAAAAGCCGTCCGGTGCTCGTGATGCGGACCTGTAGCGCCTCGCGTTCGGCCGCGGCCCTTTCGAGGTGGGTTTTCTGCTCCTCGCGGCGTTGAACGAGGTTCTCCACTTCCTGGCCGTACCGGTTGATGCGGTCCTTCAGTCCTTCAATGCGCTCGCGTCCCACGCGCAGGTCCGTCTCTCCGCGGTGAAGGGTTTCAGTCAGGGCGGTCAACACCTCCTGCGCGGCGACGAAAGCCTTCTCCCGTTCCGTGAGCTGCAGGCGGACGCTCTCCAGATCCGCCTCCTCCCGGGAGATTTCGGTGGTGCTGCCCTCCTTGCGGCGCTGGCAGTCGTCGATCGCCGCGCGAAGCGGCTCCT
>CAZNXX010000050.1:0-17846 GCA_964577095.1 uncultured bacterium
TTGGCCTTGGCTTCCATCTTGATCAGCTGCGAATTCATGTAATTGGCGCCCGCCTTCGCCAGGGTCGGCAGGGTGTTCGGCGCGGGCCGCCGCCAGGTCGACACGCACACGTCCACGCCGTTCTCCAGCGCTTCCTGCCCCAGGTAAGCCCCCCATTTCCAGGCCAGCACGGCGAGATCCACCGGGCAGGCCGAGGGATCCACGCCGAGCGCGCCGTATCCGCGCCAGGCGACGGGCCGGATATACGCCTCCTTCAGCCCGTTGGACCGGACCACCTGGACGCACGCGTCCGCGGTCTCCTTCTCGGAAAAGGGGATCGCCATCCGGTATATCTTCGCGGAATTGTGGAGCCGCCGGACGTGATCCTCGAGGCGGAAGATCGCGGATCCCTTTTCCGTCGCGTAGCACCGGATGCCTTCGAACACGCTGGATCCGTAATGCACGACGTGGGAGGCGACGTGAATCGTGGCTTCGAACCACGGGACAAGCTTCCCGTTCTTCCAGATTTTCAACGATTCATCAAATGCCATTCCAATCCTCCGCATTGCGCTCGCTGACAGATTCAATCGCTTCTTTACTTATTATATGAGGAACGTTCCGGCCGGATCCCGCCATCCCGCGCCGTCCGCCTTCCGCGATCGGGGGGGACCGGAGCCGGCCCGGATCAGCGCAGGTCCTTCACCCTCAGCTGGGTGCGGACCTCGTCGTTCCAGTGATTCTCCTCGATCACGAACACCATGTCCAGGTTGGAATCGCCGGGCGACAGGCGGTAGATGAGTTCGCCCAGATCGAATCCGATGGCGTCATGCACCTCGCTGCCCTGCCGCACCTTGAATTTCAAATGGTTTCGGCCGACCACGCGCGGGCTTCCCACCACGTTCAGGTTTCTGGACAGAAAGACGGGCCTCATGTTCTGCGGCCCGAAAGGCGCGAAACCGTTGAGCAGACGGATGAACCGGTCGGTGATGTCCGGAAGCGCGATCTCGGCGTCGATCTGGATCCGCTGGGTCAGGTCGTCCTCCCGGATCTGCTCGGCCGCGATCCGCGCGAACCGCTCGCGGAACGGCTCGATGCAATCCTTGCGGATCAGCAGTCCGGCCGCATGCTGGTGCCCGCCGAAACTCGCCAGCAGATCCTCGCATTGCTTGAGCGCCGAATGGATGTCGAAACTCGCGATGCTCCGGGCCGACCCTTTGCCGGTGTCGCCGTCCAGGGCGATCATCACCGTGGGCCTGCAGTACTGTTCCACGATGCGCGACGCCACGATGCCGATGACGCCAGGATGCCACCCCTCCTTCGCGAGCACCAGGGTCCGGCAGGAGTCCAGTCGGCCTTCCGTTTCGATGATGCCCTTGGCCTCCTGGAAGGTCATGTCGTCGAGGTTCTTCCGGTTCCGGTTCTCCGCCTCGAGCACCTGGGCCACAACCCGCGACTCCTCCTCGGATTCGGATATCAGCAGTTCCACGGCCCGCTGCGCGTTGCCGAGCCGGCCGACCGCATTGATCCGGGGCGCGAGGATGAACACCACCTGCCCCGTTCCGATGGGCTTTCCCAGAATGCCGGATGTCTCGGCGAGCGCCCGGATGCCGAGCCGCTCGAGCCGGTTCAGCCGCTCCATGCCGAGCTTCACCAGAATGCGGTTCTCGTCCACCAGCGGGACGATGTCCGCGGCGCTGCCGAGCGCCACCAGATCGATGTACTGCCGGGCCGCTTCATCCTCGAGCCCGAGATGCCGGCACATGGCCTGAACGAACTTGAAGGCGACGCCCACGCCGGCCAGTTCCTTGAAGGGATAGGTGCAGTCATTCCGCTTCGGATTCAGGATGGCGGCCGCTTCCGGGAGCGCATTCGCCTGCTCGTGGTGGTCGCTGACGATGACATCGAGTCCCAGTCCGCGGGCCATCCGGATTTCCTCGACGCCCGTGATGCCGCAGTCCACGGTGACGAGCAGCGTGGCGCCCTCCGCAGCGGCCTGCGTGACGCCCGCGGCCGAAAGGCCGTATCCCTCCTTCAGCCGGTCCGGGATGTAGAATCCGACGTTCCCGCCGATTTTGCAGATGAACAGATACAGCAGGCTGACCGACGTGATGCCGTCGACGTCGTAGTCGCCGTAAATGAGGATGCGCTCCCCGCTCCTGACCGCGCGGGACAGACGATCCACCGCCTTGTCCATGTCCTTGATGCGGAACGGGTCGTAGAGGTCCTCCCAGGCCGGCTTGAAGAACTTCCGGGCGTCCTCCCGGCTGCGAATGCCCCGATTGATCAGGATCTTCGAAACGACGGGCGGAAGTCCGAGTTCCTGCGTGAATTCCTGATGGACTTCAGGATGCGAGTCACCGGCGATGAGCCAATGGGGCATCAATTCAATTCCCTTCACGGATAAAATAACCGGCGGCGGAGCTGTAAGCCGAATTCTGTCTTCCAACGAATTGGAAGGGTGATCATTGATCTATGCGGCCTACCCGCGGGTCGGACGAAACGGGTCGCTTCGGCCGGGCGCCGGCTCGCGCCGGCTCCCGATTCCCCGCCTATTTGGCCTTGCTTCAAGTGGGGTTTGCCTTGCATCCGGCGTCGCCGCCGGACCGGTGAGCTCTTACCTCGCCATTTCACCCTTACCGGCCGACCGCGGACCGAAGCCCGCAGCCGTCAGGCGGTGTGTTTTCTGTGGCACTGTCCGTCGCCCCGTTTCCGGGACGCCTCCGATTTCCGGAGCACTTTACCCTGCGAAGTTCGGACTTTCCTCCCCCCGCCTGCAAGCAGGACGGAAGGCGATCACCCGCTACGCCGCCGGTTAAACTCTCATGAACCGACGCGGGAACGGCTGCGGATGGCCTGCCGGGCCAGACCGTCGGCCTCATTGTTCTGTTCCCGCGGCACATGCCGGATCTGAAATTGAAGACGCCCGGCTGCGAGCGCGGCCCGGACCCGGTCATGCAGTTCCGCCAGATGCGGTTTTTTGACCCGATAGCGGCCGTTGACCTGGCGGACCAGCAGTTCGCTGTCGGAATACACGGTCAGCGACTCGACGCCGTGTCGGCCCGCCATTTCCAGACAATGGAGAAGTCCCTGGTATTCCGCAACATTGTTCGTGGCATGGCCCAGGTAAATGCCCGCTCTCTCGACCAGATCCCCGGTCTCAGTCTTCAGCACGACTCCGCAGCCGGACTCGCCCGGATTCCCGAAACAGGATCCGTCGATATAGGCGACGCATTTCATGATTCGATCTGTTCCGAGATCTTTTCGTCCCAGATCAGCATGCGGCCGCAGACATCGCAAAGGAACAGCTTCTCCCCTTCGCGGATTTCGAGCACGCGCTGGGGCGGAAGCTTTTTCCGGCATCCGCCGCATGCGTTCCGCACGACCGGCACCATGGCCAGCCCGTTCTTCGCGCGGCGGATCCGTTCATAGGCTGCCAGACGCTTGGGATCCACGCCCCTCAGAGCCTTGTCCCGCTTGTCCTTCAGTTCGAGTTCGTCCCGTTCCGTGGCTTCCTGTTTCTTCTGAAGATCGGCTTTTTTCCGCTCGAACTCCTGCTGCAGCTTCTCCATGCCGGCCTTCAATTCTTCAACGGCTTTCTGGCCCGATTCGACCCATTCCATCAGTTCAAGCTGGCGGCTCTCTTTTTTCCCGATCTCGGTCTTCACGGATTCGATTTCATGCGTGACCGCGTCATACTCCCGGTTGGTCTTGACCTCGAAAAGCTGGTTCTGATATTTCTTCAGCTTGCCTTCGCAGGCCTGCATGTCGATATCGTTCACGTCCGCCTCTTTTCGGCAGTCCGTGAGTTTCCGCTCCTGGTCGGCCAAATTCTTCTCGGCCTCGGCGAGCTCCTGGTTCAAATGCCGGACCTGGTTGGGCAGATCCCCCTTGAGCGCCTCGAGACGCTGCAGCTGGGTGTCGATTTCCTGTAGAATCGTGAGACTCTCAATCAGCTGTTTCAAACCGTCCTCCTTGGGGGCGCCCCGTATATAAAAAATGCACTCCTTTGGAGTGCACTGGTGTCGGTACGATCATCGGAGAAAGAGAAGGTACTGTTCGGCTTTGACTGCCCACACTCCAGAAACCCTCCGGCTTTGGTCCGAATATCCGGTGGGCCCAGGAGGACTTGAACCTCCGACCAACGGATTATGAGTCCGCCGCTCTGACCAACTGAGCTATGGGCCCGAGCCAGTATACGCAATTTTTGTTCAAAATTCAACAATTTTTTTCCACTCGGAATCAAGCTCAACCTTCGCATTCTCAAGGGTTTTCCTGATTTGCATCCACTCCTGCGCCAGCTTGTCCCGCTCCGCCGGGTCCGCGGTTTTCATCTTTTTGTGCAGCGATTCCAGAATCTGCCGATGGTCCTGCTCGATGAGCCGGAGCACGCAGTCCAGCCCGAATTGCGGAAGTCGCGACGCGTTCTCGCCCTGTTCCGAAGCCAGCCGGCTCAACACCGCTGCGGTTTTATCGTCAGCCCTGAACCGGTCGAGCAGAAACGCGGCATCCGGCCAGCGGCCAGCCTCGTAATCCTCTTGCAGGGCCCTGTAAAGAATGCCCGTCTCCCGGCCCGCAAAACGGTCCGGCGGGACCGCGGAGAAAGCCAGGCCGGCCCAGGCCCTCCCGCCCGAAAGCAGAAATGCCACGAGCCCGGATTCGGCTTTTTCCCGCTTTCCGGGGACCGCCGGTTCCGGAGCCGGGGGAAGACTGCGCTGCTGCGGACTTTGTGCCGGACGCGGCAGTTCCCGCATCAGCAGATCCTCCTGTATGTCCAGTTTTTCCGCGACGTCCTTGACCGTGAGCTGACGCTCGACCGGATCCCGTATTTTGGAAACCGTTGAGAGGAGCGTTCGCGCAGCCTCGGCTTTTTCGCGGCTGGACGCGATTCCGGTGCGCTCCCGTATCCGGCTGAGCGTGAAATCGATGAATGTCATGGATTGTTCCAGAACGCGGCGCATGGCCTCCGCGCCCTGCTTGAGCAGGAACACATCCGGGTCCAGGCCTTTCGGAAGCACGGCCACGTCCGCGTGCAGGCCCCCGGCCAGTACCACATCGATTCCCCTCAGCGCCGCCGCCAGGCCGGCCGAATCCCCGTCGAAAACCAGAGTCACGTTGCGGCCGTACTGCGACAGCAGGCGCACCTGGCCCTCGGTCAGCGCCGTTCCGGAGGAGGCCACGGCATTGTCGAAACCGGCCTGGGCCAGCCGCATCATGTCCGTGTATCCTTCGACCAGCAGGGCGCGGTCCTCGCGCCGGATTCCGGCCTTGCTCTGGAAAAGCCCGTAGAGAATCCGGCTTTTCTGATACACGGGCGATTCGGACGTATTGATGTATTTGGGCGACTGGTCCGAAGCCGCGAGAAGCCGGCCCCCGAACCCGACCGGACGTCCGGACGAATTGAGCACGGGGAACATCAGCCGGCCGCGGAAGCGGTCGTAGTAGCCGCCGCCTTCCTTCCGCGGCACGGCCAGCCCCGCGCGAAGCAGAACGGCTGTCTGCAGTCCGGCGGACTCCGCCTTCTTGATCAGCCCGTCCCACCGGTCCGGGGAATACCCGACCTGGAAGGCGTCCAGCGTCTTCCGGTCGAAACCGCGCCCCAGAATGTACTGCCGGGCCCGCCGGCCTTCATCGGACTGCCACAGGCTGAACCGGAAGAATTCCATCGCGAGCTGGTTGGCCCGGTACAGGTCCTCGATTTCGCGGCTGCGCGCCTCATCCCCGTCTGAAGCGGCGAGCGGGATGCCGGCCTTTTCCGCCAGGGATTTGACCGCCTCCAGAAAACCGACGTTCTCGATTTTCATGACGAACGAGAAGGCGTCCCCCCCGGCGTCGCACCCGAAGCAGTGATAGAACCCGCGCGTCGGGTCCACGGTGAAGGAGGGCGTTTTTTCCTGATGAAAGGGACACAGGCCGACAAACGTCCTTCCCCTCTGTTTCAGCAGAACGTGCTGCGAAACCACGTCGACAATGTTCACCGCGTCGCGGACTTCCTGCACTTTTTCGTCGGGTATTCTCATTTGAATTCCACGATGGTCACGCCCGTGTCGCCTTCCGTCCATCCCCCGAGGCGGTGGCTGCGGATGAGGGGGTGTGTCTCCAGATATTTCCGCACTTCCCTGCGGAGCACGCCGGTTCCCTTGCCGTGAATGATGCGGCAGCCCGTGAATCCGGCCGAAACGGCGTCGGGCAGGCGGCGGTCGAGCAGTTCGAGCGCCTCATCCGCGGTCATGCCGCGCAGATCGATTTCACTGCTCGACGGCCGGTCCACTTCCAGCCGGATCAGTCCCGATGCGGCGGTCGCCCGGCGCGGTTCCGCGACGCCTTCGAGTTCCGCAGCCGGGACGCGGATCCGGATATCGTTCCATTCCACAAGCACCCGCCCGCTGCGGTCCGGGGCCGAGACGACGCGGCCCGCGCCGTGGTGCCCGCGCCACACGGCCCAGCCTCCCCGGACCACCGGCGTTTTCACCGATGGGGACGCAGGCGCAGCGGCCTTTTTCAGCTCCGTCGCCTTCTCCTTCCTGGATTCGATTTCCTTGTGGAGCCTGCGGGCCGCTTCCGGGTCGCCCCGCGTTTCGCGGATCTCCTTCAGCACCCGCTCCTTCAGGACGCTCGCCTCGGCCAGCAAATCCTCCGCTTCGCCGAGCAAGGAACGCTTGCGATCCTCCGCTTCGTTCCGCAGTCTCTCGAGTTCCGATTCGTACAGCGCCGCCAGGCCCTCCGCTTCCCGTTCCCGGTCCGACGCCTCGCGGCGCAGGGCCTCGGCCTCCTTCAATCTTCCTTCGAGGTCCGCCACGAGCCGGTCCAGTTTTCCCCGCTCCTCCCCCATGTAAGACCGGGCCGGCCGGAGCACTTCCTCGCGGAATCCGTACCGTTCCGCGATTTCGAACGCGTACGACGACCCCGGGATGCCCGGTTGAAAACGGTACGAAGGCTTGAGGGTCTGCTGGTCGAATGCCATGGACCCGTTCTCCACGCCGGCCGTATCGTGCGCGAACACTTTCAGGAGGCCGATGTGCGTGGTGGCCACGGTCGCCACCTGTCTCTCCGTGAGGGTTTTTAGTATGCCCATGGCCAGCGCGCCGCCTTCCGCCGGGTCCGTGGACGATCCGATTTCATCGAGCAGCACCAGGCTGTCCGGCCCCGCGTGATCCAGGATGGAGGCGAGATTGCGGATATGGGACGAGAACGTGGAAAGGTCCTCCTCGATGGACTGCCGGTCGCCGATGTCGGCGAAAATCGAGTCGAACACCGGCAGGGCCGTGTCGTCGGCCGCGGGCACATGAAGACCGTGCTGGTTCATAAGCGCGAGAAGGCCGATCGTTTTCAGCGCCACGGTTTTGCCGCCTGCATTGGGGCCCGTGATCACCAGCGTCCGAACGCCGTCGCAGAGCGTCATGGACAGCGGGACGACTTCCTCGGGTTTGTGCTTCAGCAGGAGCAGGGGGTGACGGGCCTGGCGGACGGAAACCGCCCGGTCATCCGACAGGCGCGCGGGATTGCCGTTCACGGAAATCGAATACCGGGCGCGGGCCGCCAGCCCGTCCAGCTCGGTGAGCGCTTCCAGGTCCGCGGCGACGGCCGCGCTTTCATTCGCGACGCGGCCTGTCAATTCGGCCAGGATGCGCTCGATTTCCTGCTTCTCCAGGAGTTCAAGCCGTCGGAGCGCGTTGCCCTGTTCAAGCGTCTCGATCGGCTCCATGAAGACTGTCGCCCCGCTCGCGCTCTGGTCCACCACAACCCCCTTCAGCCTGGCCTGATGGGTGTCCTTCATGGGGATGACCAGTCTGCCGTCACGGAGCGTCAGGGACTCTTCCTGCGCGTAACCGGCCCTGACCATGGCGGCCAGATGATGCTCGAGCCGTTTCCGTATGGCGTCCCTCTGCCTGGACATTTCGCGCCGGATCCGGCCGAGTTCCGGGGAGGCGGAGTCGCGCACCTCCCCCGTGGGTTCAAGACAGGAACCGATCTCCTTTTCCAGGTGCTCGAGGCTGACCATGAATTCCGCGATTCCGGAAAGCAGGGGAAATTTCTCCCTGCGGGACAGCACGAAACGCCGGACTTTGCGGCCGGTCGAAATGCAATCGAGCACCAGAATGAGTTCGGGCCCGGTGAGCCGGGCGCCCTGCACGCGGATTTTTTTCAGTTGCAGGTCGAGATCCGGAAAAGGCAGTAGCGGGAACGGGTCGTCGTATCGGAGCAGGTCCCGCATTTCCGTGACCGCCTGAAGCGCCCGGCTGAGGTCCCGGGAATCGGACAGAAACGGCAGGTCCGCGACGCGGCGGCCGCCGGGTTCGGAGACCGCGAAGCGCCGGATCTGTTCGAGCACGCTGTCCAGTTCGAGGACGCGGCCCGCGTTCTCAAGCCCCGGAACGCTCATCTTCCGCGCCCGGGTTCAGACTCGGGCCGCCCCAGTCCTGGACGCGGTCCGCGCACCAGATGAAACCCTCCTTCATCCGCTCAAAAACCGGCCGGCTTCCGGGAACAACGGCCGTGAACGAGCCGTAAAGAGCCGGCGCCACGCGGCTGAACGGCCGGATCAGGACAGATTTCTCCTTTTCCCAATTCGGTTTGCGGATGGCCGTGAAATTGAAAATCAGAAAAGCGAAAATGCCGGCCGCGAAAACGCCCCGGATGAGACCGGCCGCCATGCCCGAGAGCCGCTGGCCGAAAGACGTCTTGCCGGCGGCAACGATGAACCGCACGCCCGCGCCAAGCAGACCCTTGATCAGGCCGTGCAGCACCAGGAACACGACCAGCACGGACAAAGAGGCCGGCAGGTGCACGGTCCGGGAAATCCATTCCGCCGGCGCGTTCACGAGCCAGACCGAAAGAATGACCGCGGCCACCCAGACCGCCATGTCCAACACTTCCGGCCAGACACCGCGGAAAAAGCCCCGCAGGATACATGCGGCCACGACAACGAGAAGAAGAATGTCGATTCCGTTCATGACCCTCCGAAACATAAAAAAGGTCCTGGTATCACCTGCCCAGGACCTTACAATCTGCCGATCATAGACCGGAACCGGTGTTCCGGCCGGTTTTATCAGTGGCCATTTTCTGAACGCTGCATGGACCGGTGTCGGCCGTCCGTCCGGTCAAAGGGGTTGACTTTCAGCGGGAGAGGCCTCACTGTTCGAACAGATGCTGCAACTTGCGCATCTTGCGCTTTGCCGCATTCATTTTGCGCTTTTTCCGCTCGCTGGGCTTCTCGTAATGCTGATGCTTTTTAATGTCAGACATCAAACCGGCTTTTTCACATTGTTTCGTGAAGCGTCTGAATGCCTTTTCAAAAGACTCGCCATCTCGAAGTCTTACTGCCGGCAAGACTCAACCCCTCCTTCCTTTTTATTTTTCAGTTCGGCTTAATATAGACAATTCTCCATGGCAAAGCAAGGGGTTTTTAGGCTGAAAAACAGGGTCTGAATGTGGATAACTTGTGAAATAGCTGGAAAATCACGGAAATATTCCCGGTTTTCACTTATTTCTCAATTCTATCTCGTTTTAAAACAAAAGATTGAAAATTTCAATACGAAAATGACGCTTAACACATAAATCCATCTATATCAATAATATATAGGTTTTATTTTTTTCCGATTATATATGAACTTTGCTTTTTATACTATAAAAATACAATAGCGCACATAGAATCCTGTTCCGGCCTGAAAAAACAGATGGCCAATGGGCCGAGTGTGGAAAACCTGTGGAAAAACCGGCTGTAAAACCGCCCATCCCCTGTTTTTGATCCCTTCGCCAGGTTTAAAGTTTGCCTGCCAGAACAATGATTCGGCAATGGACCGTTCTTCCTCTTCCCCTGACCGGAACCGATTCCAGCAAAGCGATATAGCGGCCGATCACTGCTTTATGTCCGTCATCATCATGACCATCCCAAAGCGCGAAACCGGTTCTATCTTCCTCTTCTCCGTTTTTCAGAATGCGGATCAATCTTCCCGCCGTATCGTAGATGCGCAATCGGACCCGATTATTCCCTGCGGGAACGGAATATTCCAAAAGTATGGCGTCATCCATTCCATCCCCATCCGGAGAGAAAGGATTGGGATAAGCTCGGAACCCGGATTCAGGGGATGGTTCTCCGAGGATCAGGCTGTTCGGCAGGCCTGGCGTGGACCCGGCGGGCGACAGGCTGGGATGCCAGTTGTTGAAATCATCCGGGCGTCCATTGATCCGGATGCGTTCGAGCGATATTCCCTCCCGCTTCAAGGGACCGGATTCGTATTGCGCCCTTTCAATTTCAAATCCGGATGGATCGAACAGAGACACCCGGTCCGATTCATCGTTCAGATTCGGAAAACGGTCAGGGATCAGACTGAACGGCTCGATCTCAGGATGCATCTCCAGGAAGGATGTCCCCGCGGCCAATATGGCATAACCGCCCGGAGACAGAATGAACGACTCCTTTGTCATGAGACGCAGGGACGTCGTATCTGAATCGGAGAATCTCCAATCCCGTAAATCGACTTCGCCATGACCGGCGTTGACCAATTCCACCCATTCGCTTTCTCCCGGAAGCGGATCAGCCATGATTTCACAGATCCGCACGCATCCCTTTTCGAAAGGGATGAAAAAATCCAGAAACCCCGCGTCATCCGCTGCGTTCCCGTCCTGCCAGGATATCAACCCCGCGGCCGCGCGGTTCCTGCCTGACCGCGGTTCAGCCGGGCTCCGGTACGCTGCGGAATCGCCCGGCGCCAGGCCCGGATTTAAAAAAACCTGCGGAAGGGCTTCCTGTTCCTCGAGCGCCGAATCCAGGTCCGCGTCGGTAAAAAACCGAAGGCTGAAAGGGCCGCTTGCGGTCAGGCCGTCATTCACGACACCGGCGGTGATGAACGGCTTTCCACCCTCCATCGCCAGAGACAAACCTGTGACGGCCAGATTGAATGCCGGCCGCATGACGCTGTTGCGGAATCCGGGGGAACCGAGCGGGAAGCGGCTGTCCGCCCAGTTATCGGGCGCGCCCGGCCCGTCGGGATCGATACGCTCGTCCGAATGGCCCGGAATGTTCCCGGTGGAGTAGGAGACCTCGTCCTCGATACGGCCGTCCGGCCTGTATAATGTGACCGTTTCCGGCTTTGAATTCGACAGCCCCGCGCTGCCCAGTGTGGCGCCCGCCACGCTGAGCACGAGCGCGGTTTCCGGGATAAGCGACTCATAGGCGGCGGAGAACTCGAAATAATCCGGATCCAGAACGAGCGCGTATCCTCTCGGACCGAGGGTCATTCCCGAACCCGCGTCGGAAAGGGCATCCGAACCGGTGCCGTCTCCCAGGCTCCAGCCTTCGAGCCGGACCGTGTCCGTGGGGCTGACATTGAAAAGCTCCACGAATTCGTCCGTGTTTTCCGGCCCGGCCGGGTCGAACATCACTTCGGAGATCACGACTTGCGCGGGGGCAGTGCAGAGCGGCAGGAACAGACAAGTCGAGAGGATCAGGCGTCGCATGGCGCGTCCTCCCGAGTTTGGGGGTGAGGGTTTAAACGGGGTGTTGACTGCTCAGGTGAGTTTCCCTTTTTTGAACAATACCACGGAAACAGACACGGAATCACACGGAAAGAATCATTCAATAGGGTTATTCATGGATCCCAATTTTCCCGGAGACGGACGTCCGCAAGGATGCAAATGAACGCATTGCCCTCTATCCCATCTTATTCCGTGTTTTTCCGTGTTCCTCCGTGGTGATTTCTTTTTCAAAGACTCGAAAAACCGGCGGTCACCGCCGCACACGCGCGTTTCCCTGCCAGATGCTCCAGATTTCCTCTTCGTCCGCGGGCTGGCCGTGGTCGGTCAGCAAAGTCGTGGCGAGCGCGCCGCTGGCCCATCCGAACTGCGCCCATTTCTCCGGCTCCCACCCCTTCAACGCGGCGTACAGGAGCCCGCCCACGAATCCGTCTCCGCCGCCGATCCTGTCCAGCACGGTGATTTCCCTGGGTTCGATCTGGTGCCAGGCATCCCCGGCCGCGAGAATCGCGCCCCACCGGTGCAGGTTGACGCTCACGACCTCGCGCAATGTGGTGGCGAAAACCGAGGCGGACGGATAGGCCTTGCGGACGCGGCCGATCATTTCCTTGAAGCTGTCGATCTTGCCGGCCAGACCCTTGCCGCCTGCCTCCGGGCCCTCGATGCCCAGGGCCAGCTGAAAGTCCTCCTCGTTTCCCACCAGTATGTCCGCGCTGTCCGCGATCCAGTGAAACACGTCGCGGAGTTCCTCCTGACGGTTCTTCCAGAACGAGGCGCGGTAATTCAGGTCAAAAGAGATGCGAGTGCCGTGTTTTTTCGCCGCCCGGCTTAGTTCCAGGCAGAACTGGCCCGTTTCCGGAGACAGCGCGGCGATCAATCCGGAGAGGTGAAGCACCTGAACGCCCTCGGATCCGAAAATGCGCTCCAGATCGAAATCCTTCGCGGTCAGCGTTCGCCCCACTTCGCCGGCCCTGTCATTGTGAACCCGGGGCCCGCGCGACCCTGTGCCGCTGTCCGCGATGTTGAACTGGTGCCTGTATCCCCAAGGCCCGCCCTGATCGACTTCCTTTGCTTCGACATCCATGTGCCTGCGGCCGAGATCGTCCCGGATGAGGCGGGCGACCGGGCTTCCCTTGACGAGAGCGGTCAGCACTTTCACGCGCAAGCCCAGGAAGGAGGAAATGCTGGCGACATTCGTCTCCGCGCTGGTGGCCTGCATCGTGAAGGTCGTGCTGCAGTGCACGGGCTGGCCGTTCTCGGGCGTGATCCGCACGCCCATGCTCGTGGGGACGAGCAAAGCATACCGGCTGTTCGGACGGAGTTCGAGTTTCATTTGAATTTTCCTCTCAGGAAACGGATGGATCCGCGCCTGGTTTTCAGGCGCGGATTTAGTAAACATAGTTGCTTTATTTTCAGTTGTTTAATAAACCCTTGACAGATAATAGAAATTATTAAATTTTTCCCCCAACAGCAACCGGTTTTTACGGCATGATCATTCTCCCCGTAATCAGGATGCGAATGGACCGAATGTCTTTCGTAGGGGCGAGGCGGCGCGCCTCGCCCCTACAGATGTGCCCGGAGACCGGAGTCCTCCATTATATTTATCGGCGCGGCGTCCGTGTTCTATTCCTCTGCGTACACGGCTATTGACATTCTTCTCCTTCTGTATTAACATGCGGCAGAACGCCATGTCGAAAATCGAACTCCTGGCTCCGGCCAAAAATCTCGAATGCGGCATTTCGGCCATCCACTGCGGCGCGGACGCCGTGTACATCGGCGCCGGCCGTTTCAGCGCGCGGGAGGCCGCGGCGAATGACATCCGCGACATCGAGTCCCTGATCCGGCACGGCCTCAAATACCGGGCGGCCGTGTACGCCGCGGTGAACACCATTCTCCGGGACGACGAACTCCCCGAGGCCCTCGCCCTGATCCGCCGTCTGCACGAAGCCGGCATCAGCGGGCTGATCATCCAGGATTTCGGGCTCCTCGAGAGCGGTCTTCCGCCGGTTCCCCTCATCGCCAGCACCCAGATGCACAATGACACGGCTGAAAAAGTCTCTTTCCTCGAAGCCGTCGGGTTCAAGCGCGTCATTCTCGCCCGCGAACTCGGACTAGCGGCAATCCGATCCATCCGCGAAAAGACCTCCGTGGCGCTGGAGGTTTTTGTGCACGGGTCCCTGTGCGTGAGCTTCAGCGGCCGCTGCCTGATGAGTTACGCCATCGGCGGCCGGAGCGGAAACCGCGGTCAATGCGCCCAGCCCTGCCGCAGGCTCTACAAACTGACCGACGATCGCGGGGCGGATCTCGGCCGCAGGCACTGGCTTTCGCTCAAGGACATGAACCGTTCACACAGCCTGAAGGACCTTCTGGACGCAGGCGTCACCTCATTCAAGATCGAAGGACGGCTGAAGGACAGGGAGGCGGTGGCGAACGCGACACGTCATTTCCGCAGGGAACTGGACCGCGTCCTGGAAGGTTCGCCGCACCGGCCGAGTTCCTCCGGAACCGTCATCGGCGGATTCGAGCCGGATCTCAACAAGACCTTCAACCGGGGCTTCACGGATTATTTTCTGAAAGGCCGGTCCGCGGGAATGGCGAGCTTTGATACGCCCAAACATCTGGGCGAATTCATCGGCGAGGTTGTGACTGTCGCGCCGGACCGGTTCTTCCTCAAGTCCGGCCACGGGTTGAATCCGGGCGACGGAATCGCCTTCTTTCTGCCTTCAGGCGATCTCAAGGGATCGGTCGTGAATTTCGTTTCCGGAAACCGCATCACGCCGGACCGGATGGAGGGCATTGTCGCCGGCGCCCGGATTCACCGGAACCGCGATCACCGGTTCATCCAGTCCGTCCTGAAGAATGAGCCGGAACGGAAAATCCGGGTGCGGATGATTCTGGGCTCCGAAAACGGACGGCTGTGTCTGAAGGTGGAGGATGAGGACGGAAACCGGTCGGAAGCGTCATTGGAAGCCGGGGGGGTCCCCGCGCGGAACGCGGAATCGGCCGAGTCGACGATACGCAAGCAGTTGACCAGCCTCGGCGGCACGTACTTTGTCTGCGAGGGCCTGGAGCTTTCGGTGGATCCCATGCCTTTCGCTCCGGTCTCGGAATGGAACCGGCTGAGGCGGGAGGCGCTCTCGGAGCTGGACGCCGTCCGTTCCGCTTTCCGGCCGCCCTCCGTTCCTGCGCCCGAGCCGAACGGCGTCCCCTATCCGCTGAAGCGCCTGACCTTCTCGTCGAATGTGCTGAACGCGAAGGCCGCCGACTTCTACCGGCGGCACGGCGTTGAAACCATCGAGCCCGCGGCTGAGAGCGGCCTCGACATGCGGGGCCGAAAGGTCATGACGACGCGGTACTGCCTCCGGGCGGAACTCGGGCGCTGTCCCGGAAAACAGCCGGCGGGTCCATCCGCCCCGGCCTGGCGCCTGGAGGACGGAGACGGCCGGCGCTTCCCGGTCCGCTTCAATTGCGATGCCTGCGTGATGGAAATATTTTTCGGCGAGTGAAAACGCGGCAACCTGGGGGTGTCCAAAAAGTCTGTTTTAGCAGCAATACGCTCGCCGAGCGGAGTCGAGGCGAGCTGTAAATCCGGCATTTAGCGCCCTTCGACTTCGCTCAGGGCGCGGGTCCACAGACTTTTTGGACACCCCAGGTTCGGAATCCGGAACTATGGCGAAATAAAAACCTCCCGCGGGTTGGTACCAACCCGCGGGAGGTTCAGTTTCGATCGAAACACGGCCCGCAACGGAACTCAGGTGATGGACAATTCCTCGATCTCCACCTCCTTCTCCCGGATCCGGCCCGTCAATTCCTCCAGCTTTCCGAACACTTCCCCAAGATCCCGTTCAGCGGCATTGAGACGCTTCTGCTGATGCAGATGCCACACCTCGCCGCCCAGCTGTTCCAGCAGTTTGCCTTTATCGTTCCGGAGCGCTGCGATTTCGACTTTCAGCTTCGCGAGCCTGGCGGCTTCACCGGTCATGTGCATCACCTTGCCGACGCCCGATTCGAGCGCCTTTTTCACGGCCGGCGTCCTCTCCTCCACTTCCCGTCTCAGGGCGGCCGCGCCCCGGACGAGGTTCATCTTCAGGGATTCGGATTTCTTTTCGATCTCTTTCTGGACTGTTTTGGAAGCCTGGGCCGCTTTTTTCTCCGCTGCTTTCCCGGCCTTTTTTCCGGCCGCCTTCGCCTTTTTCATCTGCCGCCTCCCGGTATTGGAAACAATCATAAAAAAACCGGCGGCCGGCTGCGTTTGCCGGACCGCCGGGAGTTCGCCTGAAAAACCGTTTAGACCGGGTGCAGTCCGGCAAATTCGAGCCCCAGCGTCTCCTCGAAACCGTTCATGATGTTGAGCGCCTGAAGCGCCTGGCCCGCGGCCCCTTTCATCAGGTTGTCGATGGCGCTGACCACCACCAGCCGGTTCGAAAGGGGGTCCTTCTCGAATCCGATGTCGCAGTAATTCGTGCCGGCCAGGAGTTTCGGCTCCGGGTACCGGTAATTCCCCTCCCGCTCCTTGACGATGCGGATGAACGGTTCGTTCCCGTACGCCTCGCGGTACAGCTTCCAGATGTCCTTCTCTTCCGTCGGCCGGTTCAGGAACACGTGGCACGTCGCCAGTATGCCGCGGACCATGTCGATCGAGGTCGCGGAAAAATGGATTTTCAGCTCTTTCCCGAACCCCAGCTCCTGAATCATCTCGGCCGCGTGCCTGTGCCCCGTGGGCCGGTAGGAGCGGACACACCCGGCGCGCTCGGGGTGATGCGACGCGTCGGAGGACGAATTGCCGCCCTCGCTCGATCCGGCCTTCACCTCCACGACCGTCCGTTCCATGTCCGCGAGCCCGTTTTTAAAGAGAGGATACAGCCCGAGGATCACGGCCGTGGCATTGCATCCCGCGCTGGACACCCAGTTTGATTTCCGGATTTCCTCGCGGTGGAGTTCGCAGATGCCGTACGCGAACTTCGAAAGCAGTTCCGGCCGGGCGTGGGGCTTTCCGTACCATGTGTCGTAGTCGGAGGGGTTCTTCAGCCGGAAATCCGCGGACAGGTCGATCAGCCTGGGCGCCAGCCCGGCGAACCGGTCGATTTTACCCATAGCCGATCCGTGCGGCAGGCAGAGGAACAGCAGGTCGCAGGGCTGGAGCTCTTCCTGCGAGACGAACTTCAGCAGAGTCCGTTTCCGCAGGTTGGGATGCAGGCTGTGCACGAACTTGCCCACGAACCGTTCGGACGTGACCTGCGTGACCTCGGTGTGCGGGTGGCCCAGCAGCAGGCGGAGCAGGTCGCCCCCCGCGTACCCGGACCCTCCGACGATGGAAACGCGTATCCTATCGGGCATCGAATTCCCCCCGGGCCGCGCGTATCGTGTACTCGGCGATTTTGCCCGGTATGTTGACGCCCGTCGGCTTGATGGAATTCTTGAACTCCATGGTGTAATTGACTTCATTGACGAGAATGCCAGAGGCCGTCTCGAACAGGTCGATGGCCACGATGCCCCCGCCGACCGCGGCAGCCGCCCGGAGGGAGATGTCCCGGATTTCGTCCGTGACCGGGCAGTTCGTGGCCTGTCCGCCGCGCGCCGTGTTCGTGATCCAGTGGGGGCTGGTGCGGTAGATGGCGCCGATGCATTCGTCCCCCACCACGAAACTGCGGATGTCGCGCCCCTTCTTTTCGACGTACTGGTGGATGTAGAAAATCGAATGGTGGTAGGAGCCGAGCGTGGACTTGTGCTCCAGCAGGGCTTCGGCCGCGTCCCGGTCATTGACCTTGGCCAGCAGCCGTCCCCAGGATCCCACGGCCGGCTTGAGCACGACCGGGTAGCCCATCTCCTCGATGGCCTTGAGCGCCGATTCCTCGGTGAACGCCACGCGCACCTCGGGCTGGGGAACGCCGTGCACCTTCAGGGCAAGGGACGTCAGCAGCTTGTCTCCGCAGGTGGTGGCGACTTTCGCGGTGTTGACGCATCGGATGCCCGCGCTCTCGAATATCACCAGCGCGTGCAGGGCGCGCGAATGGTTGATGCAGCGCTCCAGAACGACGTCGAAACCGAACCGGTCCCGGTCCTTCCCCAGCTGGAACGTGATCTGCCGGTCGTCCACCATTTCCAGGTCGGCGTCCCCGCGCTTCTTGAACTCGTCCAGAATGAGCTTTTCGTCCAGCCGAATCAGGGAATGGAGAAATCCGATTCTGATTTTCTTCATGCGGTCATTCCTTGTGCTCCTTGCACCATTTCACGATGTAGCGGAGTTCCTCGAGGTCCACGGTCTTGCCCTTGGTGCCCACGGATTTCACCCGGTCGAGAATGCGGCCCAGCAGCGCCCCGTCGGCCTCGGTCTCGCCCAGCTCGGACAGGGCGTGCTTCACGGAGCTCAGCCCGGACATGTGGTCCAGGCTGAT